>JAQGMQ010000546.1 GCA_028292305.1 Rhodoferax sp. | reverse complement strand
CTGCCTGAAGGCCGGGCGCAGGCCGAACACGTCGGGCCACACCAGCACGCCGGGCGCGGCGCCGGATGTGGGGGCAACAAAATACGCGTCGCAGATACCGTCCGGCGTGGTGATGCTCACCTCGCGCTCGGCCACGGCGGCGGCGTTGGCCACGCCGGGCAGCGCGGTCAGCAGGCCCGCGGATGCAGCCCACACGCCGAAGTCGCGGCGGGTGTACTTGTTGAGTTCTTCCTGGTCATTCAGATCACACATGGTTGGTTCACCTTAATCAGATAAAAATCACACGGCAGCTTATGCCATGAATCGGGACGGCCAGCAAGCAGACATCCTTTCCCTGGCGCCCCGTCTCTTGGACGAGCCAGGCCAGAAAAGTTCAGAGCCAGCCGACATGCGGCATCACGGTTCGATGGCTTTGCCTTGCCCGGCAAAGTGGCCATCGGCCGACGCGCCACTTGCGGGAATGGCGCGAATGGCGCTGATGGCGCGGGCCACGCGCGGTGCCTCCAGTGCGATCTCGCGCAACGCGCCGGTCGGCGGGTTCCTGAAGCCGATGAAGTAGAGGCCGGCAATGTCGGTCTCTTCGCCGAACCGGTGCGGCCTGCCGCGCGCGTCGGCGATGGCCTCGAAACCTTCGACCAGCTGGTGCAGCCCCGGGGTGTAGCCGGTGGCGAAGACGATGGCCTCGAACGGATGCACCGCACCGCCGGCGAAAGCCACGCTGTCGGGCACGACGGACTGCACCGCCGGCAGCACGCGGATCTTGCCCTGCTTGACCATGGCGATGGTGCCGATGTCGAGCAGCGGAATGCGGCCCGTCGCCTCGATCATGCGGTTCGGCCCCAGCGCCGGCCGCACGATGCCCCAGCGCGACAGGTCGCCCACCACCAGGCCCATGGTGGCCACCGCGATGGCATCGCGCAACGCCAGCGGTAGGTGCGACAGCAGCACGTTGGTGTGCTGGGTCGGCCGGTCGAACAGGTCGCGCGGCACCACGTGCACCGGCCCGCGCACCACCATGGCCACGTCCACGCCTTGCTCGGCCAGGTCCAGCGCGATCTCGGCGCCCGAATTGCCGCAGCCCACCACCAGCGTGCGTCGGCCCTGGAACGGCGCGGGGTTGCGGTAGGCCCCGGCATGCAGCACCGTGCCGCGAAAGCTGCCGAGCCCGGGTGGCGCGGGCCGCTTGGGCACGCGGTTGTAACCCGTGGCCATGACAACCGTGCGCGGCGTCATGACCCCGGCGCTGGTCTCCACGCTGAAGCGGTCGCCCCGGCGTTTGACGGCCAACACGGTCACGCCGAGGCGCGGCGCGATGTGGTGGGCCGCGGCGTAGGCCCGCAGGTAGTCGAGCACCTGGTCACGCGACGGGTAACGCGGCGCGGCCTTGGGCCACGGTGTCAACGGCAGGGCCGAGTAGGTCTTGGTGGTGTGCAGGTGCAGCCGGTCATAGTGGCGCTGCCAGGTGGCGGCGATGTGTGTCTCGCGCTCCAGCACCACATGCGCCAGGCCTTCGTGGCGCAGGCAGGCCGAGGCGGCCAACCCGGCTGGGCCGGCGCCGATGACGAGGATGTCTTCAGGCTGCATGGGCGTCAGCATGCAGGGTTCGGGCGCATACGAACACCTGCAAAACCCGCAGGTCAGGCCGGGCGCTTGCGCGGCTTTGCAGCGCGTTTGCCCGGCGTTGCGTGCACGCGCCGGGTCATCGCGAGAAAGGCGGTGAGCGCACTCGACACATAGCTGTCACGGCGCCGCACGAACAGCGTGGCCACCTTCGCCTGCGCGCGCGGCAAGGCGATCAACCGGACCATGCCCGCGTCGGCGGCGGCCTGCACCACGCGCTGCGGCAGCAGGCTCACGCCGATGCCCGCCGACACACAGCTGACGATGGCGTCGAGCGAGCCGAACTCGAGGCGGCGCGACACAACGATGCCGGCATCGGCCAGAAACGACTCGAGCCGCTGCCGGTATGAACAGCCGAGCTGGAACGAGATCGTCTTCAGCTCGGGCAACTCTTTCAAGGCCTTGAGCGTGCCGGTGGCCGGGCTGGTGACCAGCACCAGCTCTTCGGAAAACATCAGTTCCTGCAGCAGCTCGGGGTGGCTGACCGGCCCCGCGACGAAGGCGCCGTCGAGCCGGCTGGCCACCACATCCTGCACCAGCCGGGCCGTGGTGCCGGGCGTGACGACCAACTGCACATCCGGATAGGTGCCGGAGAACTCGACCAGCAGCGGCGACAGGCGCATGGCCATCGTTGTCTCCAGGCTGCCGAGCGACAGCGCGCCGCTGGGGCGGCCCTCGTCCAGCGCGGCCGATTTCACCTCGGCCATCAGCCGGGTGAGCCTGCCCACGAAAGGCAGTACGCGTTGGCCCGCGGGCGTGGGGGTCACGCCCCGTGCATGGCGTTGGAACAGCGGCATGCCGAGCGCGTCTTCCAGCGCACGGATGCGCACCGTCACGTTCGACTGCACCGTGTTCAGCTCGGACGCGGCCTTGTTCATGCTGCCATGCCGGGCCACGGCCTCGAAGGTCTTGAGATCGGCAATATTCATGGCGGCGGCTCCATTCAAGTCATCTCATTAACAGATAAGAGTTATCAAAAACTTTCGTTTCCAACGATTGCTGATTATGCCTAGACTGGTTCCACCCCAGGATCTGCAGGACACTGAAATGAACAAGATTGCCGCGCTCGGCGCACCGATGCCGCCTCGTGCCGAAACCGTGGCGGCGTGGCGGGCCGTTGCCGCCGGCTTCTGTGCCAGCCTGGTGGGCATCGGCCTGGCGCGGTTCGCCTATACGCCGCTGCTGCCCGCCATCGTGGGCGCCCACTGGTTCCAGGCGTCGCAGGCCGCGTACCTGGGCGCCGCGAATCTGGCGGGCTACCTGGCGGGGGCGTTGCTGGCGCGTCCTGTGGCCGCCGGCATGCCGGCCGCCACGAAGATCAGGGCCATGATGCTGCTGACCAGCGCGGCGCTGATCGCTTGCGGCTACCCGCTGTCGTTCGCCTGGTACTCCGTGTGGCGCTTCCTCTCGGGCCTGTCGGGCGGGGCGCTGATGGTGCTGGCCGCGCCGCTGGTGCTGGCCCACGTGTCGCCGTCGCGCCGCGGCCTGGCCGGTGGCTTGATCTTCATGGGCATCGGTGTCGGCATCGCCGCTTCAGGCACGCTGGTGCCGCTGCTGCTGCAGCGCGGTCTGCGCGACGTGTGGTTGGGGCTGGCGGTGTTGTCGCTCGTGCTCACGGCCGCGGCGTGGAAGGAGTGGCCACACGCCGTGGTGCCCGCAAAGGCGCAGGCCGCCCCGCAGGGCTTGCCGCCGGTGGCCGCGTTGCGCGTGCTCTATGCCGAATACGCCCTGAATGCCGCCGGCTGGGTGCCGCACATGATCTTCCTGGTGGACTACGTGGCCCGCGGGCTGGGGCTGGGGCAGGGGCTGGATGTGGGTGGGCGGTACTGGGTGCTGTTCGGCATCGGCGCAACCGTCGGCCCGCTCGTCACCGGGGTGCTGGCCGATCGCGTGGGCCCGGCGCGCGCGCTGCGCATCGCCTTGGTGATCGAGACCTTCGGCGTGGCCATTCCCGCGTTGGGGCTCGGGTCGGTGTGGCTGGGTGTGTCGAGCGTGGTGGTCGGCGCGTTCGTCACCGGCACGGTGCCGCTGGTGCTGGGCCAGGTGCAGGTGCTGCTGGCCCACCACCCGGCGCAGCAGGGTCCGGCCTGGACCAGGGCCACCGTCGCCTTTGCGTTGTGCCAGGCCGTGGCGGCCTATGCGATGTCGTTCATCTTCGACATCAGCGGCCATGCGTATGGGTTGCTGTTCGGCATCGGCAGCGGGGCCATCTTGCTGGCGCTGGGGATCGACGTGGTGGCGGGCTGGCGTGCCAGGCGCGCCGCTGGCCGCTGGCCGCTGACGCGTCGCTACGCCTTCTGCATCTCAGCAGCGGATGACAAATGGCGCCTTACGCGGTGCAGTCGCAGCGCGGTGAGCCCGGCGAGACCTAGACCTACCAGCCACAGCGCGCCCGGTTCCGGTACCTGGCCCGGTAGGCCGCCGCCGCCGCCCGTCCCTCCACCGCCCGGCGCGGCGTCGTTGACATAGGCCAGCCCGGTCGGTGTGTAGCCTAGCGGGGCCATCGCACCGCCGCCGAATGAGGTCCCGATGGGTGCGATGCCGTCGAGGAACCCCGTGGCTGGTTCGATCGAAGCCAGCACCGCCCGGTAACCCAGGTCGGTGTCGTTGTACGTGGCGAACAGTTCGCCATCTCCATAGGCCAGGCTGGTTGGCGTGAAGCCCAGCGGGGCCAGCGCGCCGCCGCCGAAGCTGTAGCCGATCGGCTGCTGAGACTCCAGGAACCCCGTGATCGGATCGATGGTCGCCAGCACTGCCCGGTAGCCCAGCACGGTGTCGTTATAGGTACCGTAGAGCTTGCCGTTGCTGTAAGCCAGGCCGGTGAGGGTATAGCCCAGCGGAGCAAGTGCGCCGCCGCCGAATGACAGCCCGATCGGTGCCTGCGACAGGATGAAGCCGGTCGCCGGATCGACAGTGACCAGCACCGAGCGATAGCCTTCCGCGATGTTGTTGTAGACCCCGTACAGCTTGCCGTTGCCATAGGCCATGGCAGTCAGCGTGTAGCCCAGCGGTGCCAGAGCGCCACCGCCAAAGCTGATCCCGATCGGTGCCGTCGACGAGATGAATCCGGTCTTGGGATCGAAGCTGGTCAACACCGACCGGTAGCCGCCAAAAATGTCGTTGTAGCTGCCGTACATCGTGCCATTGCCGTAGGCCATTCCGGTCAGGCTGTAGGCCAGCGGTGCCAAGGCGCCACCTCCGAAGCTGTAGGCAATGGGGTTCTGCGTGCCCAGGAATCCGGTTGCCGGGTCGGCCGTGGCCAGCATGGCGCGGTAGCCGTCGGCTGTGTTGTCATAGACCGTGTACAGCACGGGCGAGGCGGTGGCAAACTGCGTGCTAAAAACGGCGGCCCACAACAGCCACAGCATCGCCCAAGCTCGCCCCCGGAGCACCTTCCAGCCAACCCGTCCGACCATAAAAATTCGTTCCATGGCGCACTCCCTGTTACCTGTTTTGTCACTTCAACACAGGCTGCCCAGGGCACGCATGGCGCATGCCACAGCCTACGAATCAAGGACTTGCGGGAGCGTTCGCCGAGCGGTGTAAAGGATGCCAACACCCGGGCGAAGCGAGCCAAGATTTCTTTACAGCTGGTAACTCGCTCGACGGCTTATGTGCTGCGTGCATCTTCGACATCAGCGGGTGTGCGTAGGTGGTGGCGCGTCGTGATCGGCCGCGCGGTCATCGCGGTGACGCCAAAAGCCCGTTGGCTATTCCGCGCGGATATTCCCGTCCTCGATCACCTTCTTCCATTTGACGGCCTCCTTCGCCGCGAAGGCCATCGCCTCCTCCGGTGTGCCGCCCGCGGGCTTGATGCTGAGTTCGCCCAGCTTGTCCTTGGTCTGCTTCTCGTTGAGCACGTAGTTGAGCGACTTGTTCAATTTGGCGATTACGTCGGCGGGCGTGCCGGCCGGCGCCAGCAGCGTGTACCAGACCACCATCTCGAAATCCTTCAAGCCGGATTCCGAAGCGGTCGGCAGGTCGGGGAACATCGGCGAGCGCTGCAGCGATGTCACGGCAATGGCCCGCAACCGGCCCGAGGCAACCAGCGGCATCGCTTCGGGCGCGAGGATCAGCATGAAGTCGACGTGGCCCGCCATCAGGTCCTGCACCGCGGGCGCGCCGCCCTTGTACGGAATGTGCACGGCCTGCACACCGGCCGCCTTCTTGAACATTTCCGTCGCCAGGTGGTTCGGCGTGCCGGCGCCGGGCGAGGCGTAGTTCCGGTTTGGATTCGCCTTCAGGTAGCTTTGGAATTCCGCCAGGTTCTTTGCCGGCACGGAAGGGTTCACGGCGATCATGCCCGGCACGTCCGCCACGCGGCCCACGGCGGTGAGTTCCTTGGTGGCGTCGAACGACAGCTTGGGAAACAGGGTCGGGTTGATCGCCTGCGTGGTGAGGGTCACCAGCAACAGGGTGTAGCCGTCGGGCGGGGACTTGGCCACCAGCCCGGCGCCCACGGCCTCGGCGGCGCCGGGCCGGTTGTCCACGACCACCGGTTGGCCCAGGTTCTCCGACAGGCGCTGGCCGATGAAGCGCGCCAGCACATCGGTTGTGCCGCCAGGCGCATAGGGCACCACGATCTTGACCGGCCTGTTGGGAAAGTCATCCGCTGCTGATGCCAAGCTGGCCCAGGCGGAGAACGCCACCAATGCAAGCATCCGTCGTGTCAATTTTTTCATGTCTCTTCCTCGTTGTAGGTATGAAATGGTGAGCAGGGGCGATCAGGTGTGATCAAGGAGCGGCTAGCGGGACGGGGCGTCGAGCCGCGTGAGATCTCTCGCTCCGGCGGCAAGAATTTCTTCGATGAGGCGATGCGTCAGCAGGGCCTCGCATCCGCTCGACGCGGGTTCGCGCTGGTGGGTGATGGCATCCAGAAAATCCTGCAACAGTGCGGTGTGCGCGGCGGGCGAGAAGTCCATGATGGAATCGCCACTGCCGGTCTTTTCGTCGCCTTCCACCACCTCGGTCCGCCCGTCGAGATACGCCACCTGCAGGCGCCCGCCGATCAACGAGGCGGTCGCCTGGGTGAACACCAGTTCGATCGATTCGGCGCGTCCCGGATACAGCGCCGTCGTGGCCATCAGGTTGCCGGGCGCACCGTTGCCCAGGGTCAGCAAGGCGGAGACGAAATCCTCGGTTTCCATGGCGTGGATGGCCGTCGTCATGACCTGGGCCGCCACCACCTTGCGCACGCCCACCAGGCTGCGGAACATGTCGAGCGAGTGGATCGCCTGGGTCAACAACACACCGCCGCCATCGCGCTCAAGCGTGCCCCGCCCGGGCTGGTTGTAGTAGCCCGCCTGCGACCGCCACCACGGCACCTGCAGGATGCCGGCCTGCAGTTCGCCCAGCACGCCCGACAAGAGCAATGCGCGAAGCCGCACCGCGCCGGCGCGGAAGCGGTGCTGCAGGACCACGCCGAAGCGCAGCTGGCTGGCCTCCGCCAGTTGGACCAGTTCCTCGGCGCGTTGCAGCGAGATGTCCAGCGGCTTTTCGACCAGCGTGTGTTTGCCCGCGGCGAGTGTTTGCCGGGCAATGGCCAGATGGGTGTTGGCCGGTGTGGCCACGACCACGGCATCCACCGCCGCGTCGGCCAGTACCTCGCCCAAGTCGGCGGTGACGCGGGTCGTGTCGGGCAGCAGCGCCTGCCGCTGTTTGGCGCCCGATCTGGCAACGCACCAGCGCAGGTCGACACGGTCCTTCAATGCCGCAAAGCTGGCGAGGTGGGGCTCCGATCCGGGGCCGAGACCGACCAGCGCAATCCCTGTTTTTTTCATCCTGCATTTCCTTTCCGTGCGTGCGCATCCGCATCGAGCGCCAGCCGGCACACGGTGAAGGCGTGCGCGTGCGAGATGGCGGTTTCGGTGCGGTTCTCGACATCGTGGATCAGCTTCGCGAAGAAGGTGATCGGCTCGTTTTTGCAATCGATGTAGCGGGTGCCCTCGCGGTTGCACAGGAAGAGATGGTCGGTGCCGCTGCGCCCTTCGATGTCCAGATACTTGCGCAGCTCGATGGAGCCTTCGGTGCCGGTGATGAACAGGCGGCCGTCGCCCCAGGTCGGCAGGCCGTCCGGCGTGAACCAGTCGACGCGGACGTAGCCGCGCGAGAGATTCGTCTTCGAACGCAGGGCCACTTCGCCGAAGTCCTGGAAGTCCGGCTTGGTGGCGCTTCCGAAGTGGCCAATGGCCGCGTGGGTGATCTCCGCATCCACCGAGCCCGTGAGCGTCAGGAACTGGTCGATCTGGTGGGAGGCGATGTCGACGAGGATGCCGCCGTATCTGGCCTTGTCGAAAAACCAGTCCGGGCGGATCGCCGCGTTCAGGCGGTGCGGCCCCATCCCGAGGGTTTGCACCACCTCGCCAATAGCGCCGTGCGCGATCAGCCGCTCTGCCGTGGACACCGAAGGCACGATCATCCGCTCGGAAAAGCAGATCGCATAACGCCGCCCGGTCTCCTGCACGGCCGCCTCCAACTGCTGCAACTGCAGGCGATCGGTGACGCCTGGCTTGTCGGCCAGCACGTCCTTGCCGTGCCGCATGGCTTCGATCGCAATGCCCGCCCGCTCGCATGGGACGGCCGCCGTCACGATCAGGTCGATGGCTGGGTCCTCATACAACTGCGCCGCGGAGTCGACTGCGCGAATCTGCGGGAAACGACTTTGGACGCCTTCCAGCACCTTCATGTCCGACGACGTTGACAAATAGCCGGCGCAGGTCGCGCCCGCGTGAAGCAGCCCCTCGATGAGGTGGTAGATGTGTCGGTGGTCCGCGCCGACGACGCCGAAGGTGATCATTCTGTGGAAGTCCTCATGTGTCCTGTCCGGTATCCGGTGATGGCTGCGCCAGCCGCAGACGAGAGCAGGCGCGCGATAAGCGGTCGAACGCGCGCGTAGCTTCCGAACAGCGGGGCAGGGCGGCGATGAAAAGTCAGCAATTGCTGACGAAATCGCCACTGATAACGTTAACGCCGAAGATTAAACAAGTTCAGGCGGAAGCGATTCAGGGTTATCCCTTTGTGGCGATCCGCCCGGTTGCGCATGCGCTGCACCCTTGAAAGCACGTGCCGAAGAGGCGCAGCGGCTCAAGCGCGCCGGCCCCCGGTGACGACGGCTTGCAGCGCATTCGGCTGGGCCAACGAACGCTTTTACCGAGAGCCCTTCACGCCACGGCCACAATCACATGTGCCTGAATCTTCCCTGCGATCGGGCCTTCGCCGTGGCGCCTGGTGATCGCTTCGGCCGCGCGATCCGTCGCGAGCTGAAGCAACCCGGCGTCCCGCGCCTCGATTTCATTGCGCAGCGGCGTTCCCTGGCAAAAGGCGGTGGCGGCGTCGCGTGCCGAGGCAGCGCGACTGATCCTTTCACGGGTCTCGATCTGGATGGAGACGAACCCGGCAAGGCTTAATTCTTCGCGGATCAGAGCAACATCGTGGTAGCCGTGCGGCGTGCGGGCGAGGAACCGCGGCGGGTCGTGCGGAAACACGGTGGCGAGGGCATTGGTGACGTCATCGGCAAAGGCGTTCTCTGCGATGCGGTCCCACACATTGAAGACAAGGCGCCCGGCGGGCCTCAGTACGCGACGGGCCTCGGCGTAGCCAGCCACTCGGTCGGGGAAAAACATCGCGCCGAACTGGCAGCAGACCACATCGAACGAGCCGGTGTCGAACGGCAGGTCGAGTGCGTCCGCCTGCCGCCATTCGATACGGCCATCGAACCCCTGCCGTTCGGCGGCATGGTCGAGCATGGACTGGTTGAGGTCGGTCACCACGTAGCGCGCGTCGGCGCCGAGTCTTGGCGCAAGAGCCCGTGTGACTGCACCGCTGCCAGCCGCTGTTTCAAGCACCGATCCGGGTGAGGATGCGGCGACAAGTTCGGCTGTGTCGGCGGCGTAGCCCTCGAAGATCAGCGGAACCATCAGCGCGTCGTAGAGCCTCGGGATCGAACCCGCGAACAGCTTGTCGCTTTCAGCCATGGGACCCCCTTGGATTGGCGTGTTGCACCATGGTGTTTGCGTGGGCTGCCGTTGTCAACGTCCTGCGGCAGGAGCGACCGTCCATGCAGCAGACGTCCGATGCCGTCTTTGTCAACCCGACAGCAGCCACGGCGGCAGCTGAGGTTGGAACGAATCCGATCTGGACA
>JAQGMQ010000324.1 GCA_028292305.1 Rhodoferax sp. | reverse complement strand
TTGAAGGAGGGGAAGGCATCGCTGCCGTCCTTGGTGGATAGTATATATCTCTTGTTATTGGTGTTTCAATAGTAATTGACTATTGAAGGCATATATCTTACCTATACGAAATGACCGTGGGGCATTTTTTCGTTTCCAACTGTTTTCTGCAATTGAGAAAGATTCTCAATTAGTTCGCATATACTTTTGTTGTTCCATTTCGAGCTAGCCACACTCAGCGCGACCGGCCCCACCAGCCATCGCCAGCAGCCAGCCGTTGACTCTTCAACTGTTCCGGACTGCACGTGGCAACTCACCCTACCGACTCTCTCGTTCCTCATTTCGCCCTGCGTGAAATGGCCTTGGTCGCCGCATTGGCTTGCGGCACTTCATTGGCGGCGCATGCGCAGTCCATGCCCACTGCCGACCCGTCCGCACAGCCGGTGCTGGCGGCCGCGGCCGGCCATGCGTTGAAGGAGGTCGTCATCAGCGGCTCCCGCAGCGAGCAGCACCCGGACGAGCTGCCCATGAGCATCGACGTCATCAATGCGCAGGACCTCGAAGGCCGGCAGATCCAGGACATCCGCGACGTTGCCGCCGACCTGCCCAACGTCAACGTGCCGCGGGCACCGGCGCGCTTCGCCATCGGCGCGCAGACCGGCCGCGACCAGAACGCCGGCTTCAACATCCGCGGGCTCGAGGGCAACCGCGTGCTGATGCTGGTCGACGGCATCCGCCAGCCCAAGAGCTATACCTTCCCGAGCGAAAGCGCGGTGGGCCGCGACTACATCGACATCGGCATCGTCAAGCGTATCGAGATCGTGCGCGGCGCCACGTCGGCGCTGTACGGCTCCGACGGCGTGGCCGGCCTGGTCAACTTCATCACCAAGGAGCCGGCCGACTACCTTCTGGGCGGCAAGACCATCGGCGGCTCGGCCAGCGTCGGCTACAACGGCGAACGCGACGGCTGGAACACCGGGGCCACCGTGGCCGGCAAGGCCAACGACAGTTTGTCGGTACTGGTGTCGGGCAGCCTGAGCGGCGCCGACGCGCTGAAGAGCATGGGCCGCAACGACGCGGCCAATACCAACCGCACCACGCCCAATCCCGAGACCGACAAGGGCCGTTCGCTGCTCGGCAAACTGGTGTTCACGCCCGGCGGCGGCCAGAAGCACGTGTTGACCTTCGAGCACGTGGAGCACAAGGCCGACTACAACCTGCTGTCCAACATCAACCCGCCGACGCCGGTGTTGACGGGCACGACGCTGGCCAATTCGACCATCGCCTCGAACGCCAACACCGACATGCAGCGCGACCGCCTCACCTGGGACGGGAGCTGGCAGATCAACAGCCCCGTGGCCGACCAGCTGCGCGCCGTGCTTAGTTACCAGGACGCGAAGTCGAACGAGTATTTCTTCCAGGACCGCTTCAGCGCCGCGGACCGCACCCGCATCACCGACTACAGCGAACGCAGCCTGCAAGCCAACCTGCAGGCCGTGAAGCAGATCCGCATGGGCGCCGACGCGCTGCAGAAGATCACCTACGGCATCGACTACAGCGGCGCCAGGATCGAAAACCTCCAGACCGGCGTGACGCCGGCCGCCGGCGAAACCTATCCGCTGAAGCGCTTCCCCGACACCAGGGAATCGACCATCGCGTTGTATGGCCAGGACGAGATCATCCTCGGCCCGTGGAGCGTCACGCCCGGCGTGCGTTTCGACCGCTTCAAGATCGATGCGAGCCAGGCCGGCTTCGGCCCGTTGGCGCGTTCGCTGTCGGATTCGGCCGTGTCGCCCAAGCTCGGCGTGCTGTACCACGCGACGACCGACTGGAGCGTCTACGGCAACTACGCCTCGGGCTTCAAGGCGCCGAACGCGGGCCAGGTGAATTCGTTCTTCGCCAATCCACAGGCCAATTACCAGAGCATTGCCAACCCGAACCTGAAGCCCGAGACCAGCCGCAACTTCGAGGTCGGCGCACGGGGCCGGCTGGCCAACCTGTCGATCGACGCGGCCGCGTTCGCCGGGCGCTACAAGGACTTCATCGAAGACTTCCAGCAGGTCGGCGGCAACTTCAGCGCGGCCAACCCGGCCATCTACCAATCGGTCAACCTGAGCCGGGTGAACATCAGCGGCTTCGAGGTCAAGGGCCGTGCCGATTGGGGTCGCTTCGGCGATGGCAATTTCAGCACGCCATTCTCGTACGGCCGCACCAAGGGCACGAACAAGGCCACCGGCGCCGGCATCAATTCGGTCAGCCCGGAGCGCCTGAATGTGGGTCTGCAATACGCCGCGCCGGTGTGGAGCGCCGCGCTCAACGTGAACCACTACGCCGGCAAGAAACGTGAAGACGTGGATCTGGCGACCCAGGCCAATCCGTTCCTCAGCCCTTCGGCCACCATCGTCGATCTTTCGGGCCAGTGGCGTATCAGGAAAGACCTGCGCCTGACGGCCGGCGTCTACAACCTCACCGACAAGAAATACTGGCAATGGTCCAGCGTGGTCGGCCAGGCGGCCAACAGCAGCACCATCGACGCCTACAGCCAACCGGGCCGCAACTACCGCGTGTCACTGGTCGCTGACTTCTAGAAACTTCTTCCACCCGACGCAAAAGGAAAACGATGAAAGACGATGCCGAGAAAGCCACGGCCGCCGGCACATGGACCGCGGCCGAAGTGCGTGCACATTTCGCCGAAGTCCGCGCCAGCGGCAAACGCGCCAAGGACGCGGCCGAAAGCCTGGGCCTGAGCGAAGGCGCGGCCGTGGCCGCACACACCGGCGCACACGAACGCCCACTGAAGGCGACCCCGTTGGCCGGCTCCTGGATCGCCCTGCTGCAGGGCCTGCAGGCCTGCGGCCCGGTGATGGCGCTGACCCGCAATGCCTCCACCGTGCATGAGAAAACCGGCGTCTATGAAAACCTCAGCGGCGGCCCGGCCATGGGCCTGGCGCTGGGCGAAGACATCGACCTGCGGCTGTTCCTCGACCGCTGGCATGCGGGCTTCGCCGTGCTGGAGCCGGCGGCATCGCCCGCCAACCCACCGGCGCAAAGCTTGCAATTCTTCGATGCCTCGGGCCTGGCCGTGCACAAGATCTTCGTGCGCGACGCCACTGACCGCGCCGCCTTCAACAGCCTCGTCGAACGTTTCAGCAACGGCGATACGGTGCCGGTGTTCACGCCGGCCGAGCCCAGGCCAGCGCCCCAGCCCGACAGCGCCATCGACGTGCCGGCACTCGCCGCCGCCTGGGCCGCCATGACCGACACACACCAGTTCTTCGGCCTGTTGCGCAAACACAATGCCGAACGCCAGCAGGCGCTGCGCCTGGTCGAAGGCCGGTTCACCCAGCGGGCCAGCCTGGCGGCGGTGCACGGCCTGCTCGACGAGGCGGCGATGGACGGCACGTCGATCATGGTCTTCGTCGGCAGCCCCGGCTGCATCCAGATCCACAGCGGCCCGGTGCACCGCATCGAGCCGATGGTCACCCCGGCCACGCGCTGGATCAACGTGCTCGACCCCGGCTTCAACCTGCACCTGCGTGAAGACCTGCTGGCGAATGTGTGGATCGTGCAGAAGCCGACCGCCGACGGCACCGTCACCTCGGTCGAGGCCTTCGACCACGACGGCGAACTGATGGCCATGTTCTTCGGCAGCCGCAAACCCGGGACCCCCGAGCTGCAGGGCTGGCGCGAGCTGGTGGCCCGCCTGCCCAGGTTGGGCGAAGCTGTGTCGCACTGAGTCACCCGCCATGTTGTCGACAAGCCAAAGCCACCGCCGCGCACTGCTGCGGCGCATCTCGGCGGGCGCCGGGGCCATCGGTCTTGCAGCCGCTCTGCCGCTACGCGCACAAGCCTTCGCGCCGCGCCTGGTCACCATCGGCGGCGCCATCACCGAAATCGTCTACCTGCTGGGCGCCGAGGCGCAACTGGTGGGCACCGACACCACCAGCCTGTACCCGGCCGCCGCGCTGAAGACGGCCAAGGTCGGCTACATGCGCACGCTGTCGGCCGAAGGCCTGCTGTCGCTCCGGCCCGACGCGGTGATCGGCACCACCGAGGCCGGCCCGCCGGTCGTGATCGACCAGTTGCGCAGCGCCGGCGTGAAGGTCGATCTCATCGTGGCCGACCACTCCTGGGCCGAGGTGCAACGCAAGATCGTCGCCGTAGGCCGCGGTGCCGGCCGCGAGAGCCAGGCCCGCGATCTGCAGGGCCGGCTCGACGCCGACTGGGCCGCTGTGCAGAAAGAGGTGGCGCAGCGCACCGGCCGCAAGCCGCGGGTGTTGTTCATCCTGGCCCATGGCGCCAGCCCGCAGGTGGCCGGCGAGAATACCGCGGCCGATGCCATGCTGCGCTTCGCCGGTGGCAGCAACGTGATGGCCGGCTTTCAGGGCTACCGGCCGATGACGGCCGAAGCCATGGCCGCCGCCGCGCCCGACGTGGTGCTCACCACGACACAAGGCATCGAGGCGCAGGGCGGGGTCGACAAGTTCTGGGCGCGGCCCGAGCTGGCGCTCACACCCGCTTTCAAGCGCAGGGCGCTGGTGCACCTGGACGCGTTGGCGCTGATCGGCTTCGGCCCGCGCCTGCCCGGCACGGTGCGGACCCTGGCGCAGAAGCTGGCGGTCTGATGTCGGCATTGCCTGCCGATGGCGCCGCCATGCCGGTCGACCCACCGCGCCCGTCGCGTCGCCTGTCGTTGACTTCGGTGCTGTGGCTCGGCGCCTTGCTGGTGTTGGTCAGCTTCGTCACGGCCAGCGCGCGCGGCGCCTATGCCATCGGTTTCGCCGACATCCTGAAGACGCTGTGGGCCGCATTGACCGGCGGGCTCGATGGCTCGGCCGACGAGCTGGTGTTCCTCAACATCCGCCTGCCGCGCCTGTTGCTCGGCCTGGCCGCGGGCGCCGGCCTGGGCATGGCCGGCGCATTGATGCAGGGCCTGTTTCGCAACCCGCTGGCCGACCCCGGCCTGATCGGCGTGAGCAGCGGCGCGGCGCTGGCCGCGGGCGGCGCCATCGTGCTCGGCAGCCTGTATTTCCCCGAGTTGCCGCGCGCCCTGGGCAGCTGGACGCTGGTGCTCATGGCCTTTGCCGGCAGCTTGGCCGTCACCGTGCTCATCTACCTGCTGGCCCAGTCCGAAGGCGGCACGCGTGTGGGCCTGATGGCGCTGGCCGGCGTGGCCATCAACGCACTGGCCGGCGCCGGCCTGGGTTACCTCACCTTCCTGGCCAGCGATGAACAACTGCGGAGCATCCAGTTCTGGTTGCTCGGCAGCCTGGGCGGGGCACGCTGGAGCTCGGTGCTGCTGGTGGGCGGCATCGTGGTGGTGGCAGGCGTTGCAGCGCTGACCTGCGCCCGGCCGCTGAACGTGATTGCGCTGGGCGAGGCCCAGGCCGTGCTGATGGGCGTCGACGTGGAGCGCACCAAGCGCCGCGCCATCGCCATCACCGCGCTGGCCGTGGGCGCCATCACCGCCACCACCGGCATGATCGGCTTCGTCGGCCTGCTGAGCCCGCATTGTGTGCGGCTCGTCGCCGGGCCCGACCACCGCATGGTGATCCCCGGCTCGGCCATGCTCGGCGCCGCGCTGGTGCTGCTGGCCGACAGCGTGGCCCGCACGGCGGTGCAGCCGGCCGAGCTGCCGCTGGGCGTGTTGACGGCTTTTGTCGGCGTGCCGTTTTTCCTGTTTCTGTTGCGGCAGTTCCGGGGGCGGGTATGACGACACTGGCCTTGCTCAACGCATCCTGCATGGCCGGTGGGGCCA
>JAQGMQ010000504.1 GCA_028292305.1 Rhodoferax sp. | reverse complement strand
AGACCTTTTCTTTCACTCCCATATCCTCAAATAAGCCCTCGATGAACATGTCGGCGTGCCTCAGGTCGTCGTAACTCAGCGTGGTGCTCAGCAAGGCCAAGCGATGGTCGTATTCTTCCTGCGTGAGCTTGCCCTTCTTGATCTGGGCCTGGTAGTTCTTGCGAATGGTGGCGATGCCGTGGTCCAGCGCCTCCTGTTTCATCTCGAGCATCTTCACGGGGATGCCGGCGTTCAGGAAATTCATCGAGATACCGCCGCCCATGGTGCCGGCGCCGATGACGGCGATCGACTTAATGTCGCGCTTGGGCGTGCCGTCCGGCACGTCGGGGATCTTGGAGGCGGCACGTTCGGCCATGAACAGGTGGCGCAGTGCGCGGCTCTCGGGCGTGCACATCAGATTGACGAAGATCTCACGCTCGATGGCCAAGCCGTCCTCAAAGTTCGTCCTGGTGGCGGCTTCGACGGCATCGACGCACTTAAGCGGCGCCGGATAGTTCCTCGACATGCTCTTCACCATGCTGCGCGCGAACTCGAAATAGGTGTCGCCGTTGGGGTGGTTGCACGGCAGGTGGCGCACAAACGGCAGCGGGCGGGTGTCAGCAATGGATTGCGCGAAGGCCAGCGATTCGGATCCCACCGATTCGGCCGAGGCGGCCATCTGGTCGAACAACGTCTGGCCGGGGATCTGTGCAAGCAGTTCACTCTTGACGGGCTCGCCGCCCACGATCATGTTCAGCGAAAGCTCGACCCCCAGGACGCGCGGCAGGCGCTGCGTGCCGCCGGCACCAGGCAGCAGGCCCAGCTTGACTTCTGGCAGCGCGACGTTGGTGCCTGGCGCGGCGATGCGGTAGTGGCAGCCCAGAGCCAGTTCAAGACCGCCGCCCATGCACACGGAATGGATGGCGGCGACCACCGGCTTGGACGAGTTCTCGATCGCGCGGATCACGCTGTGCAGGCTGGGCTCGGCCAGTGCCTTGGGTGTGCCGAATTCCTTGATGTCGGCACCGCCCGAGAAGGCCTTGCCGGCGCCCGTGATGACGATGGCCTTGATGGCCTCGTCGGCGTTGGCTTTTTCCAGGTGGGCAGTGATGCTCAGGCGAGTGGCGTGGCCCAAACCGTTGACCGGTGGGTTGGTCAGGGTGATCACGGCGACGGGGCCGTGCAGCATATAAGTAGTGGTCATCGTTGCGGAGTGAAAAAACCTGGGCTTGACCTGCCATGTCGGGCGAGCCGGGAGCCGTCGGAGGATTTATTGAGCCGTCATGCCCGCGATGCCGATCTGGCGCTCCCACACGGCCAGCTCGTTCTTGACGAAGCGGCCGAATTCGTCAGGGCCGGCCGCGGCGGGCTCCACACCCATGGAGATGAAGCGGTCCTGCATTTCCTTCGGCGCAAGGATTTTCTGGATCTCGCTGGACAGCCGCTCGATCACGGCCGGCGGCATGTTGGCCGGACCGAAGAACCCCTGCCAGGCGGTCACGCCGAAGTCCGGCAGATTTGCAGCTTCGCCGACGGTCGGCAAATTGGGCGCCAGCGCGGTGCGCATGGCCGGGCTGACGGCCAGCGCGCGAAGCCGTCCCGACTTGACCAGCGGCTGGCTGGTGGCGAAGTCCAGGACGGTGAACACGACCTGCCCTCCGGCCACGCTGGTCATGGCTTCGGGCGCGGACTTGTAGGCCACGCCGACAGCGCCCATCTTGGTTGCATTGCTCAGCGCTGCCGCAGCGACCTGCCCGGCGCTGCTGGTGTAGGCGTAGCTGACGGCTTGCGGGTTGGCCTTGCCGTAGGCAATTAGGTCTGCCACCGAGTTGATAGGCAGCTTGGCATCGACGAGTAGCACGAAGGGAAAGTAGCCGACGCGCGCGATCGGCGTGAAATCCTTGATCGGGTCGTAGGCCAGCTTCTTGAAAAGATACGGATTGGCGGAATGCGTGGTGTTGGTGGTCAGAAACAGCGTGTAGCCGTCGGGTGCCGCTCTCGCTACGTATTCGGCGGCGATGACGCCGGCTGCGCCGGGCTTGGACTCCACAATGACCGGCTGCCCGAGCGCCTTGGACAACGGCTCGCCGATCAGCCGGGCGAAGATGTCGCTCGCCGAGCCGGGACCGAAGGCGATCTCGATCTTGATCGGTTTGTTGGGCCAGGCTTGAGCTTGCGCGTGGGCGGTTACCGGCACGCCGGTACCGAAAACGACCGAAACCATCCATGCGGCCATGCCGCCCCAGGTGGCGAGACGCATAGGGCGCGTAGAAATACCGGCCTTTCGCGCGGGGGTCGCGGTACGGAGCCGGCAGGCAAGTCGTGGCATGTTCGCTGCAGTCATGAATGTCTCCTTTTTTTCGTTTTCAAAACTCACTCACCGGTCCTCTTCGCACACCCCGCGCCCATGCGCGCGCCTCAACGCGTGGCCAATTCCTGACCGGTGCGTGCGAGGTTGATCGCACCGGCCTCGGCCAAGGCGCCGATGGCGGCGTCGTCATAGCCGAGTTCGCGCAGGATGTCGTGCGTATGCTGGCCGAGCAGCGGTGCCGGGCGGTCGGTACGACTGCGCTGTCCATCGAGCTTGACCGGCATCGCCACCGTGTTCAGCTCGCCATACACGGGGTGGCTGTAGCGCTGCACCATGGCCACCTCGCTGGTGTGCGGGTGTGCAACCATCTCGCCCAGGCTGTGGACCGGCGAGACTGGCACTCCAGCGGCGGACAGCGCGGCCATCCAATCCTCGCGGCTGCGCCTGGCGAGCAGTGCCGAGACGGTCGCCACCGTTTCCACGCGGTGGGCCACGCGCGACGCATTCGTTCGAAAGCGCTCGTCTTCGGCCAGCGCCGGCACCCCGGCCACGGCGCAGAACTTGCGCCACAGTACGTCGTTGGCCACGCCGAGCAGCACCGGCCGGTCGGCGGTGTCGAAGACCTCGTAGGGGCAAAGCGAATCATGGGCGGAGCCCGGCGGCTGGGGTTCACGGCCGGTCTTCCAGAAGCCCTGCAGGATGTAGCCGAGAAAGCCGACCGAGGTATCGAACAGGCTGGCTTCTACCCGTGCGCCGCGCCCGGTGCGTGTGCGTTCATACAGAGCCGCCAGGATGCCGGCCAGCGCATAGAGGCCGGTGCCCTGGTCGACAGGCGAGAACGGACTGCGCGCCGGTTTGCCGCCAGGTTCGCCGGTAATGGACAACATGCCCGAGAAGGCCTGCAGCACCGCGTCGTAGCCCTTGCCTTCTTTCATCGGGCCGGTATTGCCGTAACCGGAAATGCTGCAGTGGATAAGCCGCGGGTTGGCGGCCATCAGAGCTTCATGGCCGATGCCCAAGCGCTCGGCCACACCGGGCCCATAACTTTCAATCACGATGTCAGCCGTCATCGCCAGCTTATGGCACGCCTGCCGGCCACCTTCGGTCTTGAGGTCGAGCGCGAAGCTGCGCTTGTTGCGATTGACGCTCAGAAAGATCGTCCCATCGCTGTCGTCGCCGTTTTGCATGAAGGGCGGATAGCGGCGCGTGTCGTCGCCATGCTCCATTGGCTCCATCTTGATCACGTCGGCACCCAGGTCGCCGAGGTACTGCGCACACATGGGCCCGGCCAGCACCTTGGAGAAATCCAGCACCCGCACGCCGTCGAGAGCGGACATCCTATTCATCACGGCCGACCCCCATCCTGCCTTCGATGACCATCCCGCCATCGGCGTTGTCGGCCCAGACCTGCCAGCTGCGCACACCCTCGACGGCATTGAGGCGCAGCGGCCTGCCGCTGAAGGCCAGGCCCCCATTACGCAGATCAATGAAGTCCGGCTCGAGCCCCGATTCGCGGCGGAAAAACTCCAGCAGCAGCAACGACGACACCGACCCGTTGACGACAAGCGCCGGGTAAGCCTCGCGCTCCATGGTGTAAGGCAGGTCGTAGTGGATACGGTGCGGGTTGAACATGACGGCCGAAACCCGGAATAGCAGCAATTCGTCAGGCACCACCACCTGGCGCACGGTCGCCTCCGGCATGCCGGGCTTCTCGGTGGCGCCCGGTGCGATGCCGGCGGAAGCTGATTTGTCTGCCGCTGCAACGGTCACCCGCGGGTCTGCCGCCTCGCGCATGATGTAGTCCTGCAGCTCGGTGATCACGGGCCGGTCATCGCCGGCGATGAAAACCAGATGTTCGATGGTCACGATGGCGACGCGGCCGGAACGGCCGGTCTTGGGCGCCACCGACAACAGACGTGTCGTGCGCCGCAGGTGGGCACCGATGGGAATGTCGCCATGAAATCGGATACGCCGGCCGCCGAACACAATGCGCGGCAGGCCGAGGTCAGGCAGGTTGATGCCTAGCCCGGCGAAGCCATCGCCCCGTACCCGGGACTGCGGCGTGTCCACCGAAAAAAGCGCAAGATGCCAGCCGCGCGGTATCGCCTGGCCCTCTTTCCAACGACCGGGGTCGATGTCCAGCGTGGCGCTGAGCCTGCGCACCAGCGGAAGCGCGCAGACGTCGTCCGCCTCCTGGGCGGCAATTGCGCCCACGGGGTCTTCGGACAGGTTCATGGATCTTGTCTCCTTGATTTTTTTGTTGTTCGCCAGTCACCATCGGATGACCAGTGCCCCGGTCAATGTCGTGAAGACATCCGACGAGCAAAAAATGTAGACGCGGAATGCGCAAA
>JAQGMQ010000467.1 GCA_028292305.1 Rhodoferax sp. | reverse complement strand
CCGCCGTCGCTGCCGATGGTGATCTACGGCGTGACGGCCGACGTGTCGATCGGCAAGCTTTTCATGGCCGGCGTGGTGCCCGGTGTGCTGATGGGTGTGTCGCTGATGGTGATGGTGGGCTACGTGGCGCGCAAGGAAGGCATGGCGCGCAAACCCTTCGCCGGCTTCCGCGCCATCGCGCGCACGTTCTGCAACGGCTTCTTCGCGCTGATGACACCGGTGGTGATCCTGGGCGGCATGTTCAGCGGCCTGGTCACGCCGACCGAAGCCGCGGCCGTGGCCTGCCTGTACGCGCTGTTCCTCGGCTTCGTGGTGTACCGCACGCTCGAATTCAAACAGCTCGGCCCGATCCTGGTGGAGACCGCCGAGACCACCGGCCTGGTGCTGGTGCTGGTGATGGCCGCGGGCGCGCTGGGCTGGTGCATATCGATCTCGCGCCTGCCGCAGACGCTGACGCCACTGATCGTCGACACCATCAAGAGCCCGGTGCAGTTTCTGCTGATGGCCAACGTGCTGATGCTGCTGGTGGGCTGCTTCATGGAAGCGCTGGCGGCGATGCTGATCCTGATTCCGATCCTGGTGCCGGCGGCCATCCAGTACGGCATCGACCCGGTGCAGTTTGGCGTGATCATGGTGCTGAACCTGATCCTAGGCACGATCCATCCGCCGATCGGCGTGGTGCTGTTCGTGGTGACCCGCATCGCCAACGTGAGCTTCGAGCAGATGTCGCGGGCGATCCTGCCGTGGCTGATCCCGCTGCTGGTGGTGCTGGTGGCGATCTCGGTGTGGCCGCCGCTGACCATGTGGCTGCCGCACCTGATGCATGGCAAATAATTTTTCATAGAACGATGACGAAACTCAAACCCGCACACGCCCTGGCCGGCGTCTTCTCGGCCCTGATCACACCGTTCCATGACGACGGCAGCCTGAACCTCGACAGGCTCGCGCCGCTGGCCGAATTCGAACTGGCCCAGGGCCTGCACGGCTTCTATGTGGGTGGCAGCACCGGCGAAGCTTTCTTGCAGACGGCCGCCGAACGCAAGGCCGTGCTGAGCGAATTCGCCAAGGTGGTGAAGGGCCGCGCCAGGCTCATCGCGCACGTGGGCGCCATTGCCACCGACGAGGCGATCGACATTGCCCATGCCGCGGCCGATGCGGGTTATGACGCGGTGTCGGCCATACCGCCGTTCTACTACGACTTCTCGGCCGCCGAAGTGCTGGCCCACTACCGCGCGCTGGCCGACGCCACGCCGCTGCCGCTGGTGGTCTACAACTTCCCCGCCAAGTCGGCCCGGCCCCTGAGCACGGCCGACCTGCTGGCCCTGCTGGCGCATCCGAAGATCATCGGGGTCAAGCACACGTCGCAGAACCTGTACCAGCTGGAGCGCCTGAAGACCGCGGCGCCCGAGGCCGTGATCTACAACGGCTTCGACGAGATGTTCGCGGGTGGTGTGGCCATGGGCGCCGATGGCGGCATCGGCACCACCTTCAACGTGATGGGGCGCATCTTCGTGCAGATGTTCGACGCCATGCGGGCCGGCGACCTGCCGCGCGCACGCAGCTTGCAGACCCGTGCCAACGCCGTGATCGACGTGTTGATCGAGGTCGGGGTGTTTCCCGGCACCAAGGCCATGCTCAAGCTCTTGGGCGTGGATTGCGGGCCTTGCCGGCGGCCGTTCGCACCGCTGTCGTCAGCGCAGCAGGCGAAGGTCGAGGGCATCGTGGCCAGTCATTTGCGCTGAACGCGCGTCCGCTCTGGCGCCGCGCCGCACGGTCAAGTGTGGTGAAAAGTAACGGCCATTGAATAAGCGCTTCTGCCCACGAATGACGGCGCATTTTTCGCCATAATTTCTAGGAATCGAAGAACATTCAACTATCAATGACCGCTAGCACATCTATCATCCCGGAGATCGATCGGCTAGACCGCCGCATCCTCGATGTGCTGCAGCGCGACGGCCGCACGTCGAACCTGAAGCTGGCCGAAGCGGTCTCGCTTTCACCCACCGCCGTACTGGCGCGTGTCCAGCGCCTGACGCGCGACGGCTTCATCCTCGGCTACGAGGCCCGGCTGAATCCGCTGCAGCTGGGCGCGGCCATGATGGTCTTCGTCGAGGTGCTGCTGGACCGCACCACCCCCAATGTGTTCGAAGCCTTCAAGGCTGCGGTGCAGGTGCATCCCGAAATCATGGAATGCCACATGGTGGCCGGTGGCTTCGACTACCTGCTGAAGACGCGCATGGCCGACATGCCGGCCTACCGCAACTTCGCGGGCTCGGTGTTGTGGCAGTTGCCCGGAGTGCGAGAGACGCGCACTTACGCGGTGATGGAAGAAGTCAAGAACTCCACCCACTTGCCTATCCTTTGAAACAATGGCGCGTGCCGCAATTCACACTACGGGCCGAATCCACCGAAAATTCGAGACCTCTCCTGGGGATTTGCCAAAAACTTGGTTGGTACGCCGAACGGCGCCACCTAACATGCATCGCAAGCATGGCCCATCGTTTTTCGCACAGGTCCCCACTTCTATGCCGCTGATTTCAATCCGGTTTTTCAAATGCCAGCCCCGCAAGGGCATGGTTGCCCTGGCCCTTGGCGCGTTGCTCGGCATGCCCGTGTTCGCCCAGTCGACGCCCGGGACCGAGGCACTCGCCGCGGTGGAAAAACGCAACGCGGTCGATCTGGCGCTCAGCGGCCCCGAACGCCTGACCGTTGCCGACACCGTGCGCGGCATCCTGGGTTATGCGCGCTGGCCGGACGAATCGCGCCCGTTGCGCCTTTGCGTGACCGGCCGCAGCGCCCATGGCGACGCGTTGCTGGCGCAGGGTGTGAGCCCTCTCGCCCAGCGCACGATCGTCACGTTGCGCGTGCCCGTCGATGCGGACGTGGCAAGCCAGTGCGACGCCTTGTACGTCGGTGAACTCGAAGAAGGCAGCTGGCGCAATCTTTTCTCGCACATCGCGGGCCGGCCGGTGCTGACCATCTGC
Source organism: Rhodoferax sp. (assembly GCA_028292305.1). GTDB lineage: Bacteria > Pseudomonadota > Gammaproteobacteria > Burkholderiales > Burkholderiaceae_C > Rhodoferax_B. The sequence goes on along the minus strand of JAQGMQ010000467.1, from coordinate 3,163 downwards.
GAACGGTCGCCCATCTGCATGATCGGCGGCATGTTCTGCCTGGATGTCGATGCCACCTCCGCCGGCGTGCCTTTTGAAGTCAATCTGGATTCCGTGGCACGCAGCGGCGTCCGTGTGAATCCGCAAGTGCTGCGCCTGGGCCGGCGCGCCGCGAAGGGCACGTCATGAGCGCGTCCGACGCGATCAACACCGCCGACGCGGTGCCCAACGGCCAGACGCCCACCACGCTGCTGGCCACGCTGCGGCACGCCCACGTGCGGCTGGCGGCCATCATGCTGCTGGCTGTGGGCCTGTCGCTGACGGTGATCGCGCTGATGGCGCTGCGCACCTATGCCGAACACAACCTGCACCTGGTGGCGCGTTCCATCGCCTACACCGCCGAAGCCGCGGTGGTGTTCCGCGACGACGAGGCCATCGCCGAATCGCTGGGCCTGATCGCCAAACAGGAAGCGCTAGCCAGCGCCACCGTCGTCGACAGCGCAGGTGCCGTGCTCGGCCGCGTTGCGCGCACCGACACCACCACGCTGGACGCCCTGGGCGACCAACTGGCCGATCTGCTGCTGACCCAGCCGACCACGGCACCCATCATGTACCAGGGCAACCCGATCGGCGAAGTGCAGCTGCGTGGCGACGGCGCGGGTTTCGTGCGCTTCATCATCGCCGGGCTGCTGGGCCTGCTGGGTTGCCTGGCGCTGGGCGGTGTCAGCGTGTGGCGACTTTCGCGCAGCAGCTACCGCGAGATCCTGCGCCCGGTGCGCGAACTCACCACCATGACCCGTGCCGCGCGGGCCGAGCCCAACACATCGCGCCGCGCCCCGCGTTCGCACATCGCCGAATTCGACCAGCTGGGCGAGGATTTCAACGCCCTGCTCGGCGAGATCGAAGCGCAACAGGCGCAACTGCACCAGGAAAACAAATCGCTCTCGCACCTGGCCAACCACGACAGCCTGACCGGCCTGCCCAACCGCGCCTACTTCCGCCGGCGCCTCTCGCGGGTGCTGCAGGACGCGCAAACCCAGGGCACGAGCATCGGCGTGCTGTACCTGGACAACGACCATTTCAAGTCGGTCAACGACAAATACGGCCATGCCACCGGCGACGCCCTGCTGATCGAAGTGGCCCAGCGCATCCGCGCCCAGCTGCGCGAAGGTGACGTGGTGGCGCGGCTCGGCGGCGATGAGTTCGCCGTGCTGCTGGCCCCGCTGCACAGCTCGGACGACGCCTCGCGCATCGCCGACAAGATCCTGGCCAGCATGACCACGCCGATGGCCACGCGGTTCACCGACCGCATCGTGCCGTCGGTGAGCATCGGCATCGCCATCTACCCGCTGCACGGCAACAGCTCCGAACAACTGCTGCGCGCCGCCGACCGCGCCATGTACCAAGTCAAGTCGGAACACCGCGGCCAGAAGCACATGTTCAATTTCGACGACGACGCCAAAGATATGAAGGAAACCCACTGATGCCGTCCCTCAAGCCCATCCAGCCCCACACCGTCGGCGTGGCACGCGCCGCCTCGTTCGCCACCCAATCGCGCCGCGGCCACCTGGCTTGGCTCCTGGGCGCCGCGGCGCTCGGCCTGGCGGGCTGCCAGACGGCCCCGTCGGCGCCGCCCATCGACCGCCAGGCGCAGCGCACCGCCGAATTGCAGCGGCTGGGCTTCAAGCTCACCGACGAAGGCTGGGAGTTTTCGTTCCCGGGCAAGATTTTGTTCGAGACCGCCTCCGATGCACTCGACCCGGCCAGCCAGACAGCCGCCGACCGCATCGGCGATGCGCTGCTGCAGCTCGGCGTGGACCGCCTGCGCGTGGAAGGCCACACCGACAACGTCGGCTCCGCGGCCTTCAACCAGACGCTGTCGCTGCGACGCGCCGAAGCCGTGGCCCAGGCCCTGGCGCGCCACGGCCTGCCGCTGGACCGCATGGAGATCAAGGGCCTGGGCAAGGAAAAGCCCATCGTGGAAAACAACACGCCCGAAAACCGCCTGCAGAACCGCCGCGTGGCGGTGATCGTGCCGGCGCAGTGAACCCCGCTGCGGCCCCGCGCGCCTAGGCCGCCCGCGCCCGCCCGCCAAAGATGGCGGAGCCCACGCGCACCAGCGTGCTGCCGGCCTGCACGGCGGCCTCCAGATCGGCGGTCATGCCCATCGACAGTGTGTCGAACCCCGCCATGCCCGGCTCGTCCTTGCCGGCCTTCCGCACCGCCTCGAACAACTCACGGCTTTGCTGGTGCACGGCCAACTGGCCCGCCACATCGTCGCGCGGCTCGGGAATGGTCATCAGGCCGCGCAGGCACAAGCGCGGCAACCGGGCCACCTGCAACGCCAGCGGCGCCACCTCGTCGGATGCCAGGCCCGATTTGTTGACCCCTCCATCGATGTTCACCTGCAGGCAGATCTGCAGTGGCGGCAGGTGCGCGGGGCGCTGTGCGCTCAGGCGCTCCGCCAGACGCAGGCTGGCCACGGTGTGCACCCACTGGAAGTTTTCAGCCGCAATGCGGCTCTTGTTGCTTTGTACCGGGCCGATGCAATGCCACGTCAACGGCAGATCCTGCAAGGCGGTGATCTTCTCGACCGCCTCCTGCAGGTAGTTTTCGCCGAACTGCGTCTGCCCGTCGGCGAAGGCCTCGCGCACGGCGTCGGCGCCGAAGGTCTTGGACACCGCGAGCAGTGCCACGCCGGCCGGATCACGTCCCACCTGCGCGCAAGCTGTGGTGATCCTTACACGGACGTCTTTGAGATTGTTACCAATGGTAGTCATAATCAGTACAAGCCTACCAAAATCATCGAGGGATCCGTGGACATCACCCAACTGCTCGCTTTCAGCGTCAAGAACAAAGCTTCGGACCTCCACCTTTCCGCCGGCCTGCCACCGATGATCCGGGTCCATGGCGACGTGCGCCGCATCAACGTGGAGCCGCTCGACCACAAGACGGTGCATGCCATGGTGTACGACATCATGAGCGACAGCCAGCGCAAGAACTACGAGGAATTCCTCGAGGTCGACTTCTCGTTCGAGATCGAAGGCCTGGCCCGCTTCCGCGTGAACGCCTTCAACCACAACCGCGGTGCCGGCGCGGTGCTGCGGACCATTCCCTCGAAGATCCTCACGCGGGAGCAGCTGAACGCGCCGAAGATCTTCGGCGATCGGGCGCGGAAGCCGCG
>JAQGMQ010000451.1 GCA_028292305.1 Rhodoferax sp. | reverse complement strand
GGCGGCTTCGCTGTTCATCGGCTTTTTCGTCGCCTACTTCCTCGTCTTCCATGTGCGCAGCCGCAGCATCGCCATCGGCCTGTTCCTGGTGTGCACCGTGCCGTTCTGGACGTCGAACGTGATCCGCATGATCTCGTGGATGCCGGTGCTGGCCGAGCAGGGCGTGATCAACAGCGCGCTGATGTCGCTGGGCCTGATCAAGCTGCCGCTGCGCATCCTGCTGTTCTCCGATTTCTCGGTGGTGCTGGCCTATGTGCACCTGTTCACCATCTTCATGATCGTGCCGATCTTCAACGCCATGAACCGCATCGACCGCAACCTCTTCGAGGCGGCATTCGACGCCGGTGCGAGCCGCCTGGAGACGCTGCTGCTGGTGGTGCTGCCGCTTACCAAGTCGGGCATCGTGATGGGCTCGATCTTCGTCATCACGCTGGTGATGGGCGACTTCTACGTGGTCAAGGTGATGAGTGGCGGCGGCTCGGCCTCGGTGGTGTCGGCCATGTACGACAACGTCTCCACGCTGCTGTTCCCGCCCGCCGCCGCATCGGCCGTGATCCTGCTGCTGATCCTCACCGTGCTCATTGCCGTGCTCACGCGGTTCGTCGACGTGCGGCGTGAACTCGTCCAGCAAAGGTAAGCCATGTCCGCACTTCCCATGCCCTCCCTTTCAGCCATGTCCTCCCCAACCGACCCGAAGCCAAGCACCCGTGCTGCGCGCGGCGACGTGCCCGCCCGCCCCTGGACCTTCTACCTGCTGGCCGCCTTCTTCTCGCTCTATGTGCTGTTCCTCTACGGGCCGATGATGTGCATGTATGTGCTGTCGTTCCAGGGTGAACGCGGCGCGCTGTCGTTCCCCATGCGCGGCCTCAGCCTGCACTGGTTCCACCAGCTGTGGGAAGGCCGCACCGGCGACATCGCCGGGGCCGTGTCGCGCTCGATCCCGCTGGCGCTGGTGGTGATGGTGATCACCGTGGTGTTCTCGGTGGCGGCCGGCCTGGGCTTCCGGCGCAACGTGCGCGGCAGCAGCGCCATCTTCTACGCGGTGATCATCAGCCTCACGGCGCCGGGCTACATCCTGGGCATCGGCATCGGCCTGATGTTCAGCCTGTTCGGCTGGCCGACCAACTGGTTTTCGTCGGCGCTGGGGGCGCAGCTGTCGTGGACGCTGCCGTTCGGCGTGCTCATCACCTTCGCCGTGTTCGGCCGCTTCAACGCCACTTACGAGGAGGCCGCGCGCGACCTGGGCGCGAGCCCGGCGCAGACGCTGCGGCTGGTGGTGCTGCCGATCCTGGCGCCCGGGATCATCGCCATCGCGCTGTTCGGCTTCACGCTGTCCTATGACGAGTTTGCCCGCACGCTGCAGACCACCGGCTCGCGCAACACCGTGCCCATCGAGATCTGGAGCATGACGCAGAACGTCACCTCGCCCACCATCTACGCGCTGGGCACGGTGACCACGGCGATCTCGTTCTTCTTCATCGGCGCGGCCGGTGTGGCCGTGGCCGTGGTGCAGCGCCGCCGCCGCGCGCCTTCTTCATCCTGAACCCCAGCGTGGCTCGCATGCAAAACTCCAATGACTCTTCATCCGCGGCCCACGGCGGCGTCGTGCTCGCCGGGCTGAGCAAACGCTACGCCGACGGCACCACCGCCGTCGACAACATCGACCTGCGCATCGAACCCGGCACCTACTGCTGCCTGCTCGGCCCGAGCGGCTGCGGCAAGACCACCATGCTGCGCATGATCGCCGGCCACGAGACGCTGAGCGAAGGCGCGATCCTGATCGACGGCAAGAACGTCACCGGCCGCACGCCGCGCGAACGCGGTACCGCCATGATGTTCCAGAACTACGCGCTGTTCCCGCACCTGTCGGTGCGCGACAACGTGGCCTTCGCGCTGCGGGTGCGCGGCATCGACAAGAAGGCGCGGCTTTTCGAGGCCGACCGCGTGATCGAGCAGGTGCAGCTCACCGCGCTGGCCAACCGGCTGCCGGGCCAGCTCTCGGGCGGGCAGCAGCAGCGTGTGGCGCTGGCCCGCGCCATCGTCATGAAGCCCACCGTGCTGCTGCTCGACGAGCCCTTGTCGGCACTCGATGAATTCCTGCGTCTGCAGATGCGCGGCGAGCTGCGCAGCATGCAGCGCACGTTGGGCATCACCTTCATCCACGTCACGCACACGCAGCTCGAGGCGATTGCCGTGGCCGACCAGGTGGTGGTGATGGACAAGGGCCGCATCGCGCAGTCGGCGTCGCCTCGGGTCATCTACGCCGAGCCGCGCACCGAATACGTGGCGGCCTTCATCGGCGGGCAGAACGTGTTGCACGGCGAGGTCACGGCGCTGAGCGATGCCGGGGTCACGCTGCGCGGCGCCCAGGGCGCGAACTTCTTGCTGCCGCGCGACGGCAGCACGCTGCAGACCGGCCAGACCGTGTCGTTCGCGGTGCGGCGCGACCGCATGCAGGTCACCGGCGACACGGAGGCCGTGGCGCTGGCGCCCAACAGCCTGCGCGGCCGCGTGCGCGAGCTGGAGTACCAGGGCATCTACATGAAGGTCAGCCTCACCACCGAAGACCCGGCCGCGCCCGGCTGCGTGGTCTATGTGGAAGAGAACACCTTCTTCAAGGACCCGGTGAGCGTCGGCCAGCCGGTGCGTTGCCACTGGGCCGCCGACGAGGCCCACGGCCTGGCCGCGATGGCCTGACCGCCTTTTTTTATTTCCCATCCCACCCCAAGGAAAGACCATGAAAGACTACCAACTGTTCGACCTCGGCGATGTCGTGCTGCAGTGCAAGAAGACCCTGCGCGACGTGAAGCTGGCCTACAAGACCTACGGCACGCTGAACGCCGCCAAGGACAACGTCATCATCTACCCGACCTGGTACTCGGGGCAGCACTACGAGAACGAATGGCTGATCGGCGAAGGCATGGCGCTCGACCCCGCCAAGTACTTCATCATCATCCCCAACATGCTGGGCAACGGCTTGTCCACGTCGGCCGACAACACGCCAGCACCGTACAACAAGTCACGCTTCCCGAACATCACCGCCTATGACAACGTGCGGGTGCAGCACCGCCTGGTCACCGAGCTGTTCGGCATCGAGAAAATTGCGCTGGTCACCGGGTGGTCGATGGGCGCGCTGCAGACCTACCATTGGGGCGCGCTGTACCCCGACATGGTCGAGCGCATCCTGCCCTTCATGGGCTCGGCCAAATGTTCGCGCCACAATTTCGTGTTCCTGGAAGGCGCCAAGGCCGCCCTGCTGGCCGACGTCGCGTTCCAGGACGGCTGGTACACCACACCACCCGACAAGGGCCTGCGCGCGTTCGGCCGGGTGTATGCGGGCTGGGGTTTTTCGCAGGCCTTCTACCGCGAGAAGCTCGACCTGGAAGCCATGGGTTATGCCTCATTGGAAGACTTCCTGGTGGGTTTCTGGGAAGGCCTGTTCCTGAACCGCGACGCCAACAACCTGCTGACCATGTTGTGGACCT
>JAQGMQ010000935.1 GCA_028292305.1 Rhodoferax sp. | reverse complement strand
ACATTATAGTTTTTCCAAGTAACTGTTAAGGGAATCATCAAGACATGGTAATACAATTCCCCGCTCACTTGATAAAACGCTGTAATAGGGTCGTTTTGCCTTAAACCTGAAATGATGAAGTGGTCTTGCAATAACGCGGCTCGTTTTAACTGCAAGGCGTTCAGCGACCACGCACGCAAGCCTGGCCCAGGATGTTTGACCCTGGTTACATAAATGCCATATTCCTTTCTCATCATCAATAAGCAAGTTTAAACTCGCATGTACCAGGTCGGGTAGATAAGTGGGCGAAATGTAAACATCACTTATTGCGGTGAATGTGCGCCCCTCTTTAAAACTATTTAATGCATTAGTTATGAAATTGGAGTTATCGCATGGGCCGAAAAGATCAGATGTTCTTACAATTAATGCCCCTGGATTATGCCTTATTACAAGCTCTTCTGCTAAAGACTTGCTTTTCCCATAAATATTTAATGGTAATTTATTATCGCTTTCTAAGTAAGGCTTTGTTTTAATACCATTGAAAACCATATCGGTTGAAAATGTCAGCAATTTTATATTGTAACTATTGCAAAGTACTGCCAGTTCTTTTGCTCCATAAGTATTAATTGCAAAACAATCGTTGAACTTGATTTCTGCCTCATCAATATTTGCAAAACCGGTAATATTAATAATTGCCCATGGTGTATTTTCCATGATTAATTTTTCCAGTCTAGAAGAATTAATGATGTCGGTGTCCTCACCAGATATAATGTAAGAGATTCCTCTTTCCTCACATATTATAGCAAATGTTTTAACCCGCGGGCAAATACTACTTCCTATTATTAATATTGACTGGATTTTAATATTTACGGCATTTTCATTAAAAAAAGCTTCTGCACCGTATATAGCCCGACATTTCCTTTGCCACCAGCCGGCGTTTTTTAGAACCGGATGATCATATTCGCCAACAGTATTATAGGCCTTAATCATTCCTGCCAACGCCGTAAAGCGGGGCGCGGTGCCGGCAAGATCAAAAACACCGGCTTCATAATCTCCTGGAAATTGTGTGAGTAGGTTGTTCCATCCAAATGCGCCAAGAAATGCCCAGCCGGTTATGGCCCTTATATCAATACCATCATTTTTTAACCTTATAGCATTGTTCCAAATTAAAGAGAGCCAGCGCATCTGTTCTTCACGGGTACAGTGTAAATGCACCTCTGTCACTGCCATAGGTAAATGGTATCGATCCCAGGCTTCCTTTAGTAATTTATACGGCCCATCAGGACATATATTCCCTACTCGTACGGCTTCTACATCCGCATAAGTATGTCTCCCGTTGCCGCCATGAGTATGCGCTGGGTACACATCCAAATGCTCATCCAGATAACGTTCGCTGGTTAAATAGTGATTGAAGCCCATAATATCAGGGGGACACTTGTTTTCAATAAAAAAAAGGAGTTCCTGCTCAGTTACTTCTGATGATAGCAAGTATTGCCATAAAGGATGTGTCTTTGTAACCGCACCGCATAACAAATCATAACTTAACCACCTTCGGTTATTTTCAAATACAGCCTGGTATTCTAATGCCAGGGTGCTATGTATTTTGCCGAGGTCATCTGTTTGTACGAGTTTAGCTTTTGGATTTACTTTACGTATCGCTTGCATAGCGAGAACCGTGGCCTTGCACTGATTTATTAATATTCTGCAAAAAGTATTGTCTGTTTTTCCATGCGGATACCAAATGCCATATAGCCCGCAAAAGCGCGCAGTTGTAAGCGGTTCATTTATGGGGGTGTAATAGCTAATCCAAGGGAATTTTTCAGCTACCTTGGCGGCATATAAAGCAAGCCCCTCCACAAAAGTTTCTTCAAGCATGTGCACATATGCAGGGCCGCTGCCATGGTGCACGAGCCCTGCTATTACTTCAATATTTAATGAGCGAGCCTGATTGAGTTTTCTTTCTGTTAATTCCCAGTCAATTTCAACATTTTTTTGAGGCTGATGCTTTTCCCACAATATAGGGTAACGCAATGTTTTTATGCCTAGGTCAGCAAAACTTTTAATATCCTGCATCCTATCATAATGACCCGTATGTTCCAACTGATCAAAAAACTGGTTGTTAACCCTATTAATGGTACATTCAAGGCCGCCCCAAACTTCCATCTGACAGCTATTAACTTCCATATTATTGCGCTATAGATGACATTGAGCGGTCGGCGATAGTTTTGCTCATCAGGTTCAACATCCGGCTGCATGTATTATCCCATGAGTTTTGCATTAAGAAGTCATCTACCTTTTTCTGCCAAACATTCTTGTCCAACGATTTCCTCCGCTCTTCAATCTTCATAACAAATTCTTCTGCTGTTCTTCCTATTGATACAAGTTTATTCTTACCGTAAGGATCAATTACATCCCTTATAGGTGTAGAAATAACTGGTACACCGGCGGCCAGGTATTCAGGCGTTTTAGTCGGGCTTATAAACCGGGTAGATTCATTAAGTAGAAACGGTATAAGGGCATAATCCCAGCTTGCTAAGTGTGAGGGCAATTCCTGATAGCTTTTGGGACCTAAATAATGTATATTATCGTTTTTGGGCAGCGTTTGCGGGTCAATTTTAACAATTGGGCCGATAAGCTTGATTTGCCAGTTTGCCCTTAAACCAGCAATCCCTCTAATCAGCTCAATATCAAACCGTTCATCAATTACACCATAAAACCCAAGTGTAAGATGGGCAGCCTTCATTTTTTCATCGGAAGCGCTTCTTAATTTTCGAGCAGACTCAAAGTGATTTCTGTCAATACTGCTTGGGATTGGATGTATATTTGAATGCTGGTTTTTCTTAGATTGATAGAGCGATTGCCCACCTGTAAAAACAATATCTGCCTTTTTTAAAAGTTCTTTTTCCAGGTCTTTTAACGACTCAGGAGCAAATTTGAAGGCGGACAATTCATCCATGCAATCATATACAATTAGCTCGGGTTGATGTTTACGGGAAAACTCGAGCGCCATAGGTGTGTAATACCAAAAACAGTAGTTAGAAAGGACTTTTCCCCTCACAAAAAGATCGAACAAACCTTTTAATTGAAGTGTACTTCTTTCGGTATCCAGATTTTTAGGTAAATGCGGAATCATTACTTGTAAGTTCTCGCCGCATTCAAGATGATTATAATAAGCATCTCCTTCTGTATCAAAAATTGGCTCTTCAATAAATACGATCTTGAAGTTTTTAGAAAATCTAGTAAGTATTTGCTGAGGTCGCTGAAAGACGAAGTCCCATCTCAAATGAGAAAAGCAGATAATATTTTCCGGAAGTTGGTGATAAAAGCTTGGTGTATTATTACTGTTTACAGAAGTTAAAAGTGCTTTCATATTTCTATCGTGTTTATATAGAAAAGCCAGAATTGGCCAGAATTGTTTTAATAAGATAAAAATTAAACTTAAACAAAACATGAAGGGTGAAAACTCCATTAGTAAAAGGGTACAATGTCTGTAATATTTAATCACGTCATTAAATGAACAAGAACAAATTCATGTTTGCTACGGGGATAGAAAATAGCTATCCTATGATAACGTTATCTGACGGAAGCAGGAAGCGGGTAGATGAAATGGAAAAATGCGGGCATTATAAACGATGGAAAGACGATTTTGATCTGGTGGTAGAAACAGGTATTGATGTTCTCAGGTACGGGCCGGCATTTTATAAAGTATACGAAGGCACCGGAAAATACGATTGGAGCTTTGTTGACGAAGTATTTGCTTACATGCAGGTGAAAGAAATAACACCCATTGTAGATCTTTGTCATTTTGGCCTTCCGGATTGGTTAGGGGATTTTCAAAATCCGGACTTTCCGAATTATTTCGCAGAATATGCAAAAGCCTTTGCTAAGCGCTTCAATTACATACGCTTTTATACACCGGTGAATGAAATTTTTATAGCCGCCGCTTTTTCCGGCCAGTATGGATGGTGGAACGAGGCTAAAGCAGACGACAGGTCATTTGTGACTGCTTTAAAAAACTTGTGTAAAGCTAACGTATTAGCGATGCAGGCAATTTTAGAAGTACAGCCCGATGCGATTTTTATTCAAAGCGAATCCTCAGAGTATTTCCATCCGGAAACGCCAGAATGTGACCCACTGTCATCTTTTCTTAACCAAAAGCGTTTTCTATCGCTGGATCTAAGTTATGGTTATCCGATCAGTGTGGTAATGTACGAGTATTTGTTAGCTAATGGGATGACCAAAAAGGAGTACCGATGGTTTGAGAACAACATTATTAAGGGAAGTTGTGTAATGGGTAACGATTACTATATTACAAACGAACACATGGTGCACGAGGACGGGACTACCTCTGCAGCGGGTGAGATATTTGGTTATTACGTAATTACACAGCAGTATTACAACAGGTATAGGCTTCCTGTTATGCATACAGAAACAAACATCGCCGAGCCGAATGCAATTAGATGGCTGCAAACACAATGGGCAAATGTGCGCCGGTTGAAACGCGACGGCATACCTATTTATGGCTTTACCTGGTATAGCTTAACGGACCAGGTAGATTGGGATTCAGCCTTGAGGAATGATGCGGGTAATATTAACGCCCTAGGTTTGTACGACTTGGACCGGCACATTAGGCCGGTAGGCGAAGCGTATAAAAACCTTATAAAACAGTGGAAATCCGCGTTAGAAAATGAAAGCTATGTCCTTTACCTCAAGCCGCCTTATTACAAATAACTTATTTTACGGGTCGTTCCTTACAAATTCTCGTCGGTGTTTTATTGCAACAGCGTTTACTCTTGAAAAAACCATCTTTGTAAATAATGGTATATCTGTTACTGTTCTTTTCTGCGAAACTGGCTAATAACGAACGTTCGTCGGGGCACATTTTCATTAGCGAGCTTGCCATCGTGTTGTCATATTTATATATGCTCTTCATAATGGTGTTTTAAATAATTACAACTGCACAAGAAAATTGTTTTATGTTCCCATTTATATTAATTCCAGTAATAAGCGATTTGTAACGCCTGTATATGCCTGTTTACAAGCTTCAATTTAAGCCAAGTGTACAACTCTGATATGACCCGTTATTAAAAAAAAGCAACCGGGCTGCCACTCATCCAATAGTTTTTAAATAATTCAAACTAAACGTTATT
>JAQGMQ010000431.1 GCA_028292305.1 Rhodoferax sp. | reverse complement strand
CGCGGCTTCTGGTGCGGCAACCGCGTCTTCGGCAGTGGCTTCAGCCGAAGTGTCAACCGACGCGGCAGTTTCTGCCGCGGCGGGTGTGGCTTGCGCATCGGCAGCCGGCTGACCAGCTTCCGACGGCTCGGCCACGGGCGCTGCCGCGGCAGACTCGGCCTGCACCGCGGACTGGGCCACGGCATCGGCCTTGTCGGCATTCACGGCGGCTTGCGCCTGCGCCTGGCCGCGCAGGGCCGCGTCCAGGTTGTTCATGGCGGTGCGGATCTTGGCCGCGTCGCCGGTGGCGTTGGCGGCCTCGAGGGCCTTGGCCGCGTCGAGCACGGTGCGGTCGCGGTCGCTCAGGGCGGTCGCGGATTTTTCACGCTCTTCGGTCTTGCGGTTGAAGGCGTCGTCGATCGGCTTCCTGAAGGCATCCCACAGTTTCTGTTCGAACTTGCGGTCCATCGGCACGCCTTGCGCCTCGGCCTGCCAGCGCTGCTGCAGGGCCTTGACGGCGTCGATGCGCAGCACGGGCTGGGCGCCCAGCAGCTTGGCTTCTTCGATCATCGCGTGGCGGCGGTCGACGCTTTCCTTCTGCAGGTTTTCCAGCGGCGCGGCGGCCAGGTTGATGGCTTCCTTCCACAGCGGCTGCATTTCGGCAAACGCCTTTTCGCCGAGGTGGCCGGCTTCGCGCCAGCGGTCGCCGAACTGGTGCAGCACGCGGTTGAAGCCCTTCCAGTCGCCGTCTTTGGCGGTGGTGTTGGCGGCCGCCCAGGCCTTCACTTCTTCGATCAGCGCCAGGCGCTGCGACTTGTGTTCGGCGGATTCGGCCTTGACCTTTTCGAGCCACGCCTCGACCACCTTGTGGGCCTCGTTGCAGGCGTCGTCGAAGCGCTTCCACAGCGCGTGGTTGGGCACGCCGCCCTGGTCGGTCTGCTTCCATTGCTCACGCATGGTGCGCAAGGTCTCCTGCATCTTGCGGCCGCCGAGGGCATGGCCTTCGGGGCGCTTGAGCAGGCCTTCGGCCTTGATCAGCAGCTCTTCGCGCAGCTGGTCGGCGCGCCAGCGCTGCCAGCCTTCGAGTTCACCGGCCGCGGCCAGCGCCGCCTGAGCGGCATTGCCGAGCTTGTCGTCGACGAGCCGGTTATTTTCCTTGAGTGCGTTGCGCAGCGCGGCAGCCGCACCGGCGCTGGCCTTGCCATGGCCTTCGGCGACTTCCTGCTCGACCTTGGTCAGCGCGTCCTGCACGGCCTTGTTGGCGGCTTCGCGCAGCGCCGGATCGACCGGTGCGCGTGGCGTCTTGGCGGGCTTGGCTTCGGCTTCGAGCGGCACGCCACGGGCCACACGCAGTTCGTCGGCCCACACCGTGACTGGCGGCAGCGGCGCGTTGTTGTCTTCGGACGCGGTGAGCGTCAACGCCAGTGCGCCCTGGAAAGCTTCCCAAACCACCAGCAGTTGACCCTTGGAGGCATCGAGCATGGTGGGGAACTTCTGGTCGACGCTGGCCCAGTTCGGATCGACCGCCAACGCGCCGGCCTGTTCCTGCCAGTGGCCGACGTCGGTGCGCAGCACTTCGAGCGCTGCCTGCGCATCGCGCCACGGCTTGGTCGACAGGACTTCGATGCGCTGCGCCAGCAGCACCGCTGCCTCGCGCTGCACCTGCACACGGTGCTGCAGGTCTTCGATGCCCTTGACGCGGTCGGCCAGCTGCAGCTTCAGCGAAGCCAGCGGCTCCTTGGAGAGCGGTGCACCGGCCTTGGCTGCGTCGCGCTGCCAGGCCATGGCGTCGGCCATGTTGACCTTGGGCAGTTCCAGCAATGCGGAAGCCTTGCGCGCCCATTCGGCGGACAGCACTTCCTGGCCCTTGGCGCGCTTCAGTTCGTCGAGCTTTTCGCGCAGCGGCTTGGCCGCACCGCGGTCGCGCACGCTGATCTCCGTGAACACCTGCTGGATCTGTTCGACCGTGGGGTTGCCAGCCAGCCAGTCACGGATGCGCTGGGCGCGTTCGCCAGCGGTCTGAGCCGAAAAAGCACCGCCGGTCAGTGCGTCCAGCGGATGCGGTTCATGGGATTTGGTGGGTGTGGTCACGGTTTTTTCAGGGGTGGTGGCGGGCGTGGATTTGGGTACGGAAAAGCCGAACATGAATCAATCTTTTGGGTGGGCCGAAAAGGCGGGGCGGTGAAAAGGTGGAGGCCGCAAGTCGAAAAAGCAAGTGGCCGTTGTGGCCACCGGCCCCGCACGGCGCACAGGTCCGAATGGGGGCAAACCGCTATTTTCGCCTCTTTTTAAGATCGAGACCCCACGGTCGCTCAGTACGTCTAACTCTCTGCCCCGCAAAAGGGGCGTGTTCCGCCTTGGGCAGCCCGGCGGCGGAACAGGTTTGACGCGGTTTGGCTAGGGGCTGGCGAGCGTCAGATCGGCACGCGGGGTCCATTTCGTGTCGGCGTTCACGTCTTTTGGGGCACCCAGGAACAGCCTGTCGAGCGGCAGCTTCTGGCTCGCCAGGTAGTCGCGCACGACCACGCCGCGCTGGGTCGCCAGCTGGTGCATCTGCTGCTCCGTCACGGTCTGGTTGGCCAGCAACAGGTCTTCCATTTCCTTCACGGGCAAGTCCTTGGCCAGGCCGATCAGGTTGCGCGGCTTGGGGAAGTCGGCGCGTTTGTAAAGGGCTTTCAGCAGATCGGGATATTCGGCGTCGCTCACGGTGACTTCAGCCGAGCCGTCGGCCGCGTTCGGCGCCGTGCCTGCGGCGGTATTGCCGGCCACCACGCCGTTGCGGCGTTTCTCGGCGCGCACCTGGCGCTGCAATCGCTCGCGTTTGTAGGCTTCGCGCTCCACTTCCAGACTGGACGTGCCGACCACCGTCATCTTCAGCGCCGGCCGGTCGTTCAGCGCCTTGGCCACCTTGTCGAGGCCGTCGCGGGCTTCGGTGGACAACTGGAAGCTGCCCGGCGCAAAGGCCACCTCGCTCAGCTCCTGCCCGCCGCCGCCGAACGCGTTGGCCAGCAGGCTGAACGGCGCCGTGACGGCCTTGACGATCAGGTTGCCGAGGATCTTGAAAATCACCGGGCCGATGCGGAACTGCGGGTCGTTCAGCGAGCCGCTGAGCGGCAGGTTCAGGTCGATCACGCCGTTGCGGTCGGCCAGCAAGGCCACGGCCAGCTTGACCGGCAGGCTGGTCGGCGCGCCGGCCACCGGGTCACCGAAGGTCAGCTGGTTCAGGATGATGCTGTTGGTGGCCGTCAGCAATCCGTCGGGCTGCACCACATAGTGCACGTCGACACTCATCTTGCCGCGCTCGATGCCATGCCCCACATACTTGATGGTGTAGGGCGACAGGGCCGGCAACTCCAGGTCGCGCACCTTGGCCACGATGTCGAGCGCCAGCGGCTTGGCCAGCGGGTTCAGCTTGCCCTGGATGTCCAGCGAAGCCGTGCCTTCCGCCCGGCCGCGCAGCTCCAGATCGGCCAACTGCGGCGCGCCTTCGGGCTGCACGCTCGAGAACGAACTGAGCTTGCCGGTGAGCTCGCTCAGGTTGGCCGTGTAGTTGGGCTTGACGAAACGGTCGGAGAACAGCACCCGCCCGTTGACCAGGCTGATGGGGCCGAAGCGCACCACGGCGGCAGGGCCGGACGAGGCGGCCTGCGCTTGACGCGTGGTGGCGGGCGCCGACGCCGTGGTGGCGGGGGATGCCGCAGCGGCAGGCGCGCTGGCGGTCTTGGCTCCGGCGGCGGCCGGTGTGCTGGCCGGGTCGGCCGACTTCACCAGATCCTGCAAGTTGATGCGGCCGTTCTCATTCACGATGATGCGGGCGTAGAAATCGGTGATCGCGGTTTCCTTGACCTCGACCGCCGTCGGCTGGCCGGGCGCCAGGGCCACGTCGAGCCCGCGCAGGTTCAGCACCTTCCAGCTCAGCAGCTCGCGGCCCCGTGCGGCCACGGCGGCCGCCGCGGGCTCGGGGGCGCTGGCTGCGGCAGACGCGGGTGTGCCGGGCGCCGAAGCCGCGGCCACCGGAGCCGTGGCCGGTCCGGCCGCGATGGCGACGCTGTTGGCGCGGAAATCTTCCAGCGTGGTGTCCCCCGTCAGCTTGAGCGTGGGCCCCGCGGCGGCATTGGCAAACCGCAGCTGGCCTTTGAAACTGGTGTCGGCGCGGACCAGGTCCACGTTCAGCGCGGCGCCGAAATACGGCTCGAAGGCGTGCAGCGGAAACTGCTTGATGTCGACCTGGCCCTGTGTGGCCAGCGGCTGCAGGGCGACGCTGCCGCGGTAGTCCAGCCGGCCCGGCTCGGTTTGGCCGGCGGCGATGCGCGCAGACACGGTAAGCGGCGACACGGTGGCGGTGCCGGGGGCGATGTTCTTCATGGCCACTTGCAGGTTGCTGACCTCGAACGCCACAGGTGCCACACCGGCGCGGTCGATGAAGCCCATCTGGCCAGCGTCCACCGCCAGATCGTCGATGGTGACTTTCCAGACCGGCGCGGCGGCAGGCTTTGCGGCGGCCGTTGGCGTCGCCGCCGTGGCGCTGGAATCCGCGGACGCGGACGGCGCCTTGAGCCAGCGCTCGAACATCCACCGCTGGTCGCTGCCACGTTCCACCTTGGCGCCAGGTCGGGTGAGCGCCAGGGCGCCGATGCGCAGACTGCGCTGCGCGAGGTCGACGCTGGTCTGGGTGAGTGCAATCCGCTGAACGCTGGCGAGGCTGGACGCGTCCGCCGCCGGCTGTGCTTTTCCCTTGCCCTTCGCGGCCGTGGTGTCCGCCTGGCCATTCAGCGCCAAGCCATCCAAGGTGAGTGATTTGGCCTCGATCTTCAGCAGATCGGGCGCGTTCCACGCCACGTCGACATCGGCGCTGAGCTGGCCGACCAGCCGCGGCTCAATGAACTGTGCGAGGTACGGCGCGGCGATAGCGAGCGGCACGCCGCCGACACTGGCGTGCACGTTGGCGGCCCGGTCCGTGGCCGTGCCCTTGAAGACCAGCGGGGCGGCGGCGACGGCCAGTGGCTCGGGCGGCGTCGCCTTGGTGCCAGCCGTTTTGCCCTGGGGTTTTGTCGATGTCGCCTTGCTGGCCACGGCTGGCGGCAGCGGTGCGTCGAGCGCCGCCGAGCCTTCGAACTGAAGCGGCGGCGTGTTGCCGGCAAACGGCCAGTGGATGGCCGAGGCCGCGATGCCGACATCGCGCAGCGCAACGTTCGCCGGCTGACCTTGTGGCATGGCGAAGGCATCACTGAAACGCACCGCGCCCTGCTTCAGACTGAGTTTGGCCAGATCGACGTGCCAGACTGGCGCGGCCGAGGCCGGTGCATTGGCGCCCGGCGCGCTCGCGCCGCTCGCAGACGAAGGAGCCGGCGAGGCAACCGATGCAACCGGCACCCCAGCCGGTCCCATCAGGTTCAGCCGGCCATCGGCGCCGCGGCGAACGTCGACCTGCGGGCCGGTGAGTTCCACGGCGGCAAGCTTCACGCTTTGCTCCAGCGGGCGCACGTCGTCCAGCACCACCTTCAGGCTGTCGAACGCCAACGCCGCACCGC
>JAQGMQ010000430.1 GCA_028292305.1 Rhodoferax sp. | reverse complement strand
GAAGTCGAAGCCGCCGCGCAGAGCCACTGGTCCGCAGTGGACGCCTACCGCGTCACCGAAGACCGCTCGAAGAAGAAGTTCTACGCCTGTTCGATGCTGCCTTACCCCAGCGGCAAGCTGCACATGGGCCATGTGCGCAACTACACCATCAACGACATGCTGGCACGCCAGCTGCGCATGAACGGCTACAACGTTCTCATGCCGATGGGCTGGGACGCGTTCGGCCTGCCTGCCGAAAACGCCGCGATGAAAAACGGCGTGCCACCCGCGCAGTGGACCTACGACAACATCGCCTACATGAAGAAGCAGATGCAGGCGATGGGCCTGGCGATCGACTGGTCGCGCGAGGTCACCACCTGCTCGCCCGAGTACTAAAAGTGGAACCAGTGGCTGTTCCTGAAGATGCTGGAGAAAGGCATCGCCTACCGCAAGACCCAGGTCGTCAATTGGGACCCGGTGGACCAGACCGTGCTGGCCAATGAACAGGTGATCGACGGCAAGGGCTGGCGCACGGGCGCGCTGGTCGAGAAGCGCGAGATCCCCGGCTACTACCTGAAGATCACCGACTACGCCGACGAGCTGCTGGGCACTGTGCAGTCGCATTTGCCGGGCTGGCCCGAGCGCGTGAAGCTGATGCAGGAAAACTGGATCGGCAAGAGCGAAGGCGTGCGCTTCGCCTTCACCCACGACATCCATGACGACACCGGCGGATTGATCGGCGGTGGCCGGATGTATGTCTTCACCACCCGGGCCGACACCATCATGGGCGTCACCTTCTGCGCCGTGGCGCCGGAACACGCCTTGGCCACGCACGCCGCCAGGTCCAACCCCGCGTTGGCCGCCTTCATAGAGGAATGCCAGAAGGGCGGCACCACCGAGGCCGAACTCGCCGCGCGCGAAAAGGTCGGCATGCGCACCGGTCTGCAGGTGGTGCATCCGCTCAATGGCCACCTGATCGACGTGTGGGTCGGCAACTATGTGCTGATGAGTTACGGCGACGGCGCCGTGATGGGCGTCCCCGCGCACGATGAACGCGACTTCGAGTTCGCGCTCAAATACGACTTGCCGATCGTTGAAGTGGTGCACGTGGACGGCGAGCATTACGACTACCACCACTGGCACGACTGGTATGGCGACAAGCAGCGCGGCGTGACCATCAACTCCGACAGCTTCAGCGGTCTGTCGTTCCAGGAAGCCGTGGACGCGGTGAGCCACGCCTTGCAGATCAAGGGCCTGGGCGAGAAGAAGGTCACCTGGCGCCTGCGCGACTGGGGCGTGAGCCGCCAGCGTTACTGGGGCACGCCGATCCCGATGATCCATTGCCCCGAGCACGGCGCCGTGCCTGTGCCCGAAAAAGACCTGCCCGTGGTGCTGCCGCAAGATTGCGTGCCCGATGGCTCGGGCAACCCGCTGCACAAACACGAAGGCTTCCACGCCGGCGTGGTGTGCCCGGTGTGTGGTGTGCCCGCGCGCCGTGAGACCGACACCATGGACACCTTCGTCGATTCGAGCTGGTACTTCATGCGCTATTGCGACCCGAAGAACGACCAGCAGATGGTGGCCGAAGGCGCCGACTACTGGATGCCGATGGACCAGTACATCGGCGGCATCGAACACGCGATCCTGCATTTGTTGTACGCCCGCTTCTGGACCAAGGTGATGCGCGACCTCGGTCTGTCCAAGGTCGACGAGCCCTTCACCAAGTTGCTGACGCAGGGCATGGTGCTGAACGACATCTATTCGCGCAAGAACGAAAAAGGCGGCATCGAATACTTCTGGCCGGCCGAGGTCGACGACGTGCTCGACGCCACGGGCAAGGTCGTGGGCGCCAAGCGCAAGGTCGACGGTTCGATGGTGAACTACGAAGGCGTGGGCACCATGAGCAAGAGCAAGAACAACGGCGTCGACCCGCAGGACCTGATCGAAAAATACGGCGCCGACACCGCGCGCCTGTACACCATGTTCACGGCGCCGCCCGAAGCCACGCTCGAGTGGAACGACGCGGCGGTCGAAGGCTCGTACCGTTTCCTGAAGCGCGTGTGGGCCTTCGGCGCCAAGCTGCTCGCCTCCGATTTCGCATCGGCCGTCGAAGGCGTGACCGGCGCCGCGAGTCTGAAAGACGTGGCTTTCGGCAAGGAAGCCAAGGCCCTGCGGCTTGAAATCCACACCGTGCTGAAGCAGATCGACTACGACTACCAGCGCATGCAATACAACACCGTCGTCTCCGGCGCGATGAAGGTGCTGAATGCGCTCGAAGACTACAAGGCGCCCGAATCCGCCGGCGCCCAGGTGGCGCTGGTCGAAGCCTTCGGCATTTTGCTGCGCTGCATGTACCCGGCCACGCCGCACATTGCGCATGCGTTGTGGAGTGAGCTCGGCTATGCCGGCCGCTTCGGCGAGGTGCTCGACGCACCCTGGCCGCAAGTCGATCCGCTGGCGCTCGAGAAGGACGAGGTCGAACTCATGCTGCAGGTCAACGGCAAGCTGCGCGGCTCCATCCTCGTGCCCGCGGGCGCGAGCAAGGAGACCATCGAAGCCGCGGCCCTGGCCAACGAGGTCTATGTCAAGCTGGCCGCCGGGGCGACACCAAAAAAGGTGATCGTGGTGCCGGGTCGTCTCGTGAACGTGGTGATCTGACATGAGCCACACCTACACCCGCACGGCCATGATCTCCCGCCGCACCCTGCTGCTTTCGGCAGCCGCCACCGCCACGTTGAGCGCCTGCGGCTTCAAGCTGCGCGAGGCACCGAACTACGCCTTCAGCACGATTTTTGTGCGGGTCGGCGAAAGCTCGACGCTCGGCAACGAACTCAAACGCAACCTGGAGGGCAGCGGCAGGGTCGAGGTGATCACCGATGCACGCCGCATCAACCAGGCGCAGGTGATTCTCGATGTGGTGGGCGACCAGCGTGAAAAGACCGTGGTCGGACTCAACTCTTCAGGCCAGGTGCGCGAGTTCCAGCTGCGCCTGCGCTTCAAGTTCAAGCTGCGCAACCAGGCCGGCGACGAACTGATCTCCGACGTCGAACTGCTGCAGCAGCGCGACATGAGTTATGTCGAGTCACAGGCGCTGGCCAAGGAAGGCGAAGAGCAACTGCTGTACCGCAACATGCAGTCCGACATCGTGCAGCAGGTAGTGCGGCGACTGGCTGCGGTGAAGGCCATTTAGCCATCCGTTCGTGGCTGGCCGGTTGAATCAGCTGAACCCGTCCCTTCGACAAGCTCCAGGACGAACGGTATAGGTGCCCTGATCCTTTTGAACGGGTCCCCGACCACCGTTCATGCTGAGAGCTTGCCGAAGCACGGCGCCTGTGCGACCCGGTTGGTCAGCGCCCCTTGCGATCCCGCATCAGCGTGCTCTTGCCGAACAGCGATTCCACCAGGTCCACCGCCAGCACCGCGGTCTTGTTGCGCACGTCCAGCGCGGGGTTGAGCTCCACGATGTCCAGCGAGCCCAGGCAACCGCTGTCTGCGATCATCTCCATGCACAGCTGGGCTTCGCGGTAGGTCGGCCCACCCGGGATCGTGGTGCCCACGCCGGGCGCGATTTCGGGGTCGAGAAAATCGACGTCGAAGCTCACGTGCAGATGCGTGTCGTCGTCCAGCCCGGCCAGCGCCTGCACCATCGCGTGGCGCATGCCGTGTTCGTCGATGAAGCGCATGTCGAACACTTCCAGGCCCTGTTCGTGCACCAGGCGTTTTTCGCCTTCGTCGACGCTGCGGATGCCGATCTGGCGGATCTGGTCGGGCCGCACCGCGGGGATGTGGCCGCCAAGCCCTGTCAATTCCGCCGGCCCCAGGCCGCAAAGGCAGGCGACCGGCATGCCGTGCACGTTGCCGCTGGGCGTGAGGTCGCTGGTGTTGAAATCGGCATGGGCGTCGAGCCACAACACGCGCAGTTTCTTGCCGGTTTCGCGGCAGTGTTTTGCCACCGCGCTCACGCTGCCCAGGCCCAGGCAGTGGTCTCCGCCCAGCAGAATCGGCAGGCGGCCTTCGGCCAGTTGCCCATAAACCGCGTCGAACACGGCCTTGTTCCAGTCGACCACTTCGTCCAGGTGGCGATAACCTTCGACGGGCGGCTGCCAGGGGTTGTTCGGACCGCTGAGGTTGCCGCTGTCGAGCACCGTCAGGCCGTGGCCTTCCAGCGCTGCTTTCAGGCCGGCCACGCGCAGGGCTTCCGGTCCCATCGAGGCGCCGCGGTGGCCCGCGCCCACGTCGGTCGGGGCGCCGATCAGCACGGCGGTGATGCCGGCAGAGGTGTGGCCAGGAGAAATGTTCATTCGAATACCTTCGTGCTGTGCACTGTGCTGCGAGCTGGCTTGAAGCGGTTCTGCGCGGCGCTCATGCGGTAACGGGCTCCAGGCTGCCGGTGGTGTTGGGCTGCATCGTAGCGGGACTTTGCAGCACGCCAAACAGATTTTTCGGGTCGGCCATCTGCGGGATCAGGTCGATCGGCACGGCCAGGCGCGGGTTCTGCTGCAGCAGGCGGTACAGGGTGCGCAGGGCCGAAAAATCTTCCAGCGCAAAGCCCACCGAGTCGAACACCGTCACCTCGTCGGCACTGGCGCGCCCAAGGGCCTTGCCCTGCAGCACGTCGGCGAATTCGGCCACCTTGAAATCGGCCGGCATCTGCTGGATCTCGCCTTCGATGCGCGACTGCGGCTCGAATTCGACGATCACCCGCGCGTCGGCCCGCTGCAGGATGGCGGGGTGCAGCTCGGTCTTGCCCGGACAGTCGCCGCCCACCGCGTTCAGGTGCATGCCGGGCGCGATCATCTCGGGCAGCAGGATGGTGGCGTTGCGCTTGTCGGCGGTCACGGTGGTCACGATGTCGGCGCCGCGCACGGCTTCGGCTGTGGAGGCACAGCGCACCACGCGCAAGCCGGGCAGGTTCAGCGCCGCCAGGTTGCGTTCAAGCTTGTCGGTGGCGGCGGGGTCGACATCGAACAGCCGCAGCGTGTCGATGCCCAGCAGATGGTGAAACGCCAGCGCCTGGAATTCGCTTTGCGCGCCGTTGCCGATCAGCGCCATGACGCGGCTGTCCGGCCGGGCCATGTGTCTGGCCGCCAGCACCGACATCGCAGCCGTGCGCAGCGCGGTGGTCAGGGTCAGCTCGGAGATCAGCAGCGGGTAGCCGGTGTCCACATCGGCCAGCACGCCGAACGCGGTCACGGTCAGCAGGCCCTCGGCGGTGTTCTTCGGGTGGCCGTTCACGTACTTGAAGCAATACATTTCGCCGTCGCTGGTGGGCATGAGTTCGATCACACCGACCGGCGAATGGATGGCGTGCCGCGCCGACTTGTCGAACAGTTCCCAGCGGCGGTAATCGCTGTCGATCTCGGCCACCAACTGCGACAGGAACGGCGCAAAACCGATCTGCGCCACCAGCTTGCGCACACTCTCCACACCCATGTAGTTGACCATCTCGGCCTCCTTCGTTGCTTTGTAGCATTCGATTGTGAAAGCCGGCAGTGCCAATGAAAAGCCAAAAAACTGTGCAACTTTTAGCATTAACAGAGCAAAATGGCAGTTACTACTGGCGATTTGAACAAGGCAAGCGCATGGACGATCTGGACCGGCAACTCATCAGCCTGCTGCGCGACAACGCCCGCACCCCCGTGGCCACGCTGGCCAAGGCGCTCAAGGTGGCGCGCGGCACGGTGCAGAACCGGCTGTCGAAACTGGAGTCCGACGGCACCATCGTCGGCTACACGCTGCGCCTGAAACCGCAGGTCGAAGAACACCGCATCCGCGCCTGGATGACGGTGTCGGTGGAGGGCAACCGCACGCAAAAAGTCTTGAACGCGCTGCGCGGCGACCCGGCCGTGGGGGCGATTCACACCACCAACGGGCGTTGGGACATCGCCGCCGAATTGCGCGCCGATTCGCTCGAAGGCTTCGACCAGGTGCTGAGCCGCATCCGCCTGCTCGACGGCATTTCGCAGACCGAGACCAGCCTGCTGCTGTCGACCATCCAGCTTTGAAAGGCCGCCCGCGGGGCTTTAGACTCGGCGCATGCTGATCGCTCCCGCCCAACTCGCCGCCAACCTCCAACGCGGCCTGCAGCCGCTGTACACGGTGCATGGCGATGAGCCGCTGCTGGTGCAGGAGGCGGTCGACGCCATCCGCGTCGCGGCCCGTGCCCAGGGTTTCACCGAACGCATTTCCCACACCGTGGCGGGCGCGCATTTCAACTGGGGCGAGGTGCTGGCCTCGGGCAGTTCGCTGAGTCTGTTCGCCGACAAGCAACTCATCGAGATCCGCATCCCGTCGGGCAAGCCCGGCAAGGACGGCAGCACGGCGCTGCAGGCAATCGCGCGCCTGGCCAGTGGCAACGACACGACGCTGACCATCGTCATCTGCCCCAAGCTCGACAAGATGACCAAGAGCGGCGCCTGGTTTGCCGCGCTGGATGGCCACGGCGTCAGCCTGCAGGTCGAGCCGGTGGAACGCGCCGCGCTGCCGGTGTGGATCGCCCAACGTCTGCAGGCCCAGGGCCAGCGTGTGGCCGGCGGCGAAGAAGGCCAGCGCACGCTGCAGTTCTTCGCCGACCGGGTGGAGGGCAACCTGCTGGCGGCCCACCAGGAGATCCAGAAACTGGCGTTGCTGTATCCGGCTGGCGAGCTCAGCGTGGCGCAGGTTGAGAGCGCGGTGCTGAATGTCGCGCGTTACGACGTCTTCAAGCTGTCCGAGGCGGTGCTGGGCGGCAATGCACAGCGTGTGCAGCGCATGCTCGACGGCCTGCGCGCCGAGGGCGAGGCCGAGGTGCTGGTGCACTACACGTTGGCCGAGGACATTCGCGCGCTGAAACGCGTGCGCGACGCCATGGCCGCCGGCCGCCCGCTGCCCATGGCGCTGCGCGAACAGCGCGTCTGGGGTGTGAAGGAACGTTTGTTCGAACGGGTGCTGCCGCGTCTTTCGGTGCCGATGCTGGCGCGGCTGCTGCGGGCCGCGCACCAGGTCGACGGCATCGTCAAGGGCCTGAAGCAACCCGACTGGCCGGCCGACCCGTGGCAGGCGCTGCACCGGCTGGCGATGATGCTGTGCCGGGAGTGCGGGGCGGCGTCGGCGCGGTGACGGCGGTCAGGCGGGCTTGGAAAGGTCCACGCCGCGGTACAGCTCCTGCACCGGCAAAGTCAGATCGACGCACTCCAGCTCGAGCGTGTCGCCGGCTTCCAGCACCGTCATGCCCCACTGGCGCAGATTGACGCGTTTGTACAGTTCCGCATAGGGGCGATCCTGAGCGATCAGCAGGTACTCGCGCAGGCTGGGCAGCTTCTGGTAGGCGGCCCATTTCTCCCGCCGGTCGGTCAGCTGTGTGCTGGGTGACAGCACTTCCGCCACCATGCAGGGGCTGGTCTTGAAATACGGTTCGTTGTCGCGCGGATCGCAAACCAGCATCACGTCCGGGTAATAGAAAAGGCTGCCCGCATCGAGCCGCAACTTCATGTCGCTGATGAACGGCTGGCAGGCGTCGCCCGACACCGCCAGCAAGCGCGCGTACAGGTTGCCCGCAATGCGGTTGTGGTTGGCGCTGCCGCCGGCCATGGCGTGTACCGTGCCGTACAAAAATTCATGCTTCACGTCCGCAGTGAACTCGGCCGCGAGGTATTCGTCTTCCGTCAGCGGTTTTAGAAGCGCATGGACCATCGGCAGACTATAGCCCAGCGTGAGAAAATCCCGCCCATGAACGCCCTGAACATCGCCGAATACACCCAGACCCTCGGTGTGCATGCCAAGCTGGCTTCCGCCCGGATGGCGCGTGCCTCGGCCGCCACCAAGAATCTGGCCTTGCGCAAGCTGGCCAGCCTGCTGCGCGCCAATGTGGCCGCGCTGCAGATCGACAACGCCCGCGACATCGAACGCGCCACCGCGGCCGGCCTCTCCGCGCCGATGGTCGACCGGCTGAAGCTCACGCCCAAGGTGCTGGAGACCTGCGCCGAAGGCTGCGAACAGCTGGCCGCCATGCCCGACATCATTGGCGAAATCATCGGCTTGAAGCAGCAGCCCAGCGGCATCCGCGTAGGCCAGATGCGGGTGCCGATCGGGGTGTTCGGCATGATCTTCGAGAGCCGGCCCAATGTGACCATCGAGGCCGCGAGCCTGTCGATCAAGAGCGGCAACGCCTGCATCCTGCGCGGCGGCTCCGAGGCCATCGACTCCAACAAGGCGCTGGCCCGGCTGGTGCAGCAGGCGCTGGCCGAGGCCGGCCTGCCCGAAGACGCGGTGCAACTGGTGCAGACCACCGACCGCGAAGTCGTCGGCCAGCTCATCACCATGCCCCAATACGTGGACGTGATCATTCCGCGCGGCGGCAAGGGCCTGATCGAGCGCATCAGCCGCGACGCCAAGGTGCCGGTGATCAAGCACCTGGACGGCAACTGCCATGTCTATGTCGACGACCCCTGCGACATCGGCATGGCCGTGACCGTGGCCGACAACGCCAAAACCCAGAAATACAGCCCCTGCAACGCGAGCGAAGGCCTGTTGGTGGCGCGTGGCGTGGCCGCTGAATTCCTGCCGAAGATCGGCGCCATCTACGCCGCCAAAGGCGTGGAAATGCGCTGTGACCCGGCGGCTGCCGACATTCTGCGCGCCGTGCCGGGCGCCACGGTCACCGCCGCCACCGAACAGGACTGGTACGAGGAATACCTCGCCCCCATCATCAGCATCAAGCTGGTGGCCGGTGTGGACGAGGCCATTGCCCACATCAACCAGTACAGCAGCCACCATACCGACGCCATCCTCACGCGCGACCACATGCACGCGCAGCAGTTCCTGCGCGAGGTAGATTCGGCCAGCGTGATGGTGAATGCGAGCACCCGCTTCGCCGATGGCTTCGAGTTCGGCCTGGGCGCCGAGATCGGCATCAGCACCGACAAATTCCATGCGCGCGGGCCGGTCGGGCTGGAAGGGCTCACCTCGCTCAAATACGTGGTGCTGGGGCAGGGCGAGATTCGCGGCTGAAGCCACCCTGGTGGACGCGGATTCGCCACGAAGAGACAGACGGGGCCTGCGCACCGCCCGGCGGGCGATTAAGGCTTTTCGCTGCGTGAACGTCCGCGTAACATATTGTTTTCAACTGTTCGGCGGGCATCTGATGCGACTTCCTTTCTCGTGGCTTGGCGTTTTCGGCGCCGGTGTGGCGTGTTTGGCAACGGCTTTGCCGGCACAGGCCGACGTGCTCGAAAAAATCCGCAGCACCGGCAGCATCACGCTGGCGCACCGCGACGCGTCGATTCCGTTCTCCTACCTCGACCAGGACAAACACGCGATCGGTTATTCGATCGACCTGTGCCTGAAGGTGGTCGACGCGATCCGCCGCGACTTGAAGCTCGACAGACTCGAGGTGAAATACCTGCAGGTCACACCCGCTTCGCGCATTGCGGCCATCACCGAAGGCCAGGCGCAGATGGAATGCGGCTCGACCACCAACACCGCCGACCGCCGCAAGACGGTCGACTTCACCATCGCGCATTTCATTTCGTCGTCGCGCCTGCTGGTGCGCAGCGACGCCAAGATCAGCGCCATAGACCAGCTGGCCACGCGCACCGTGGTGTCCACCAAGGGCACGACCTCGCTGACCATGCTGCGCCGCGTGAGCGACGA
>JAQGMQ010000412.1 GCA_028292305.1 Rhodoferax sp. | reverse complement strand
GTCGGCGTTGGCCCTCGGCGTGTCATTGGCGCTGGTGCAACCTGCGTCTGCCGAAACGCTGAAAAAGCCGTTTCTCGACCAGTTGATTGCAGCCCCGCGCAGCGCGCCACCGCAAGATTTTCCTGCGTTCCTGGCTGACGCCGCGGTCGCCCAACCCATGCTCAAGCCGGCCGTGGCCGCCTACCAGGCCAGGACGCCGCTGGCGGGCGACGATCTGGTCAACATCGGCCGACTTCTGGGCGTCTACAGCCGCTTGCAGAACCAGCAGGCCGTGGTCGCCGCGCTGCAGAAGATGGTGGCGCTGCCCACCGTGCGCGACGACAAGCTGCCGCCGCACGAGAGTCCGGCCATCGTGCAGTTCGGCCAACTGGTCGAAGGCATGGCCCGCGACTTCGGGCTGGTGTACCGCAACGTCGACAACCGCATCTTCGAGGTCACGCTGCCGGGTCGCGGCAAACAGGAATTCGGCGTGCTGACCCATGCCGACGTGGTGCCGGTGGTGCGCGACGAATGGGTGCTGCCCGACGGCACGCGGCTCGATCCGTTCAAGCTCACGCAGGTCGGCGGCCTGCTGTACGGCCGCGGCAGCATCGACGACAAGGGCTCGATCGCCTCGGTGCTCTACGCCATGAAAGCCGTCAGGCAGAGCGGCCTGCCGATCGAGCGCAGCATCCGCCTGATGATCGAGACCACCGAGGAGAGCGGCGGCGACGGCATGAAGTACTACCGCGCCAGGACGGCCTTGCCCGACTACAACATCGTGCTTGACAGCAAGTACCCGGCCGTGGTGGCCGAGAAAGGCGTGGGCGCGCTGAAGGTGTTGTTCCCGACCGGCGCGTCGGTCGCTGGCGCGACGGCCATCACGGCCATGGCCGCATCGGCCTCCGCCAGCGCCATTCCGCAGACCGCCACCGTCAGCCTGGCCGGGGGCGACGTGGCCCAACTCGCGGCCAGGCTGAATGCGGCCAAGGCGGCGTTCATCCAGCGCTACGAGGGCCAGGGCGGCAAGTTCAGCATCGACATCGTGCCCCAGGCCGACCGGGTGGACCTCAAGCTCACCGGCGTATCGGCCCACGGCTCGCGGCCGGAAGAAGGCGTCAACCCGCTGCCGCGGCTGGCGCTGTTTTTGCAGGCTTCAGGCGTGCCACTGGCCGACAACGGCTACGCCAAGGCCGTCCGTTACCTGAACGACCTGTACGCCACCGACTACCTCGGCGTGACGCTCGGCGTCGCCTACCAGGACGACTTCATGGGCCCGCTCACGCTGTCGCCCACCATGGTGCGCCAGCGGGACGGCAAGGTCGAGGTCACGACCAACGTGCGCATGCCGCGCGGCCGCACGCCCGAGCAGCTGAAGCAGGCCATCACGGCGAAGCTGCAGGCCTGGTCGACGGCGAGCCAGGTGCCCGCAGAGATCGACTACACGCAGGGTGAGTGGATGGCCCGCGACCCCAAGGGCGCTTGGCTGTCGACCCTGCTCAACATCTTCGGCGACACCACCGGCCTGGACGCGAAGCCCGTGCCCACCGCCGGTGGCACCACCGCCAAGCTGATGCCCAACGCCATCAACTTCGGGCCGGCCATGCCGGGCAAGAAATACACCGCGCACAACGCCAACGAGTTCAAGGAACTGGCCGATCTGGATGTGGACATGCAGATGTTCACCGAGATGCTGGTGCGCATCGGGAACCTCGATCCGATGCAGTAGCGGCACCCTGGTTGGCGGCGGCCGCTGCAGCCAAGGCAGGGCTGGCCCACAATGCAAGGCTTTTGCCGACCCGACCCGCCATGCACACCGACCCCGTTCCCGAAGGCTTCACCGCCGCCGATCTGCCCGAAGGTTTTCTGGAGCATGTCGGCCCGCTCTACACGCGTGCCGATGCCGGCGGCGCCGGTACTTTCGTGCTGGCGTTTCGCGCCGGGCCACAACACGTCAACCGCTACGGCGTGGTGCACGGCGGCATGCTGGCCACGCTGGCCGACACCGCCATCGGCGCCAACCTGGCGCGCACCGGCAATGGCGTGGACACCACGCTCACCGTCAGCCTGTCGCTCGACTACCTGGCCGGCGGGCGCGTCGGCGACTGGATCGAGGCCCATGTGCTGCTCACCAAGCCGCGCGGCCGGGTGCGTTTCGGACAATGCGAAGTGCGCTGCGGCGCAAGTTTGCTGGTGCGCGCCAGTGCCGTGTTTTCGGCGCGCGAGGTTCAGTCCGTGAGATGACGCTCACCGGCTGACACGTTTTCCCCATTAGGGAAAGCCACATGTTCACATAGTGATCCGTTCGGCGCTTAGGCGCCGCGTTGCAGGCAGGCCGACCACAAACTGCCTGCCGGAGCCGCGATGGAACCGCCCCCGCCGCCAGCGGTGCGGGCTGCCTTCGTAGCTTCTCAAACCAACAAGAACGGAGACATCTATGACCTCGGATAAACGTGAGATGACGGGCCTGCGCGGGCTCTTGTCGGTGGGCGCGCTGTTCGTGATGACCATGGGCGCGGCATTGGCGCAAACGCCGCCCGTGAAGATCGGCTGCGTGTTGCCGCTCAGCGGCGGTTCGGCGGCGGTGGGCAACCAGACCCGCTCCGGCGTGATCGCCGCGGTCGAGCAGATCAACGCGGCGGGCGGCGTGCAGTCCCTTGGCGGCGCCAAGCTGCAAGCGGTGTTCGGCGATTCTCAGTCCAAGGCGGACGTCGGTGTGTCGGAGACCGAGCGCCTGATCCAGCGCGAGAACGTTGCCGTGTTGTGTGGTGCTTTCAACAGCGCCGTGACCTTCCCGTCGACCGAAGTGGCCGAGCGCAACAAGACCCCCTGGGTGGTGGTCGGCGCGGTGAAGGACGAGATCACCGAGCGCAACTTCAGGTACATCTTCCGCATCAACAACAAGGCCACCTACGACGCGCGCGAACAGCTCGACGCCATGGAACTGCTGGCCAAGGAAACCGGCAAACCCGTGAAGCGGGTGGCGCTGTTCTATGAAGGCGGCGACTGGGGCCGTTCACACGCCGCCAACATCCGCAAGCTGGCCGCCGAGCGCAAGATCGAAATCGCGCTCGACGAGCCGGCCCCGCCGAACCAGGTCGACTTCACTTCGCAGCTGTTGAAGATCCGCTCGGCCAAGGCCGACGCGCTGATCCTGGCGCTGTACACGCCCGACCAGTTGCTGTTCACGCGCCAGCTGGCCGAGCAGCGGCTCGACCTGCCGTTCGGTGTGCACTCGGCCGGCGGCGGTACCGAGGACCCTTCGTTCTACGCCGCAATCCAGGCGCCGATGGTGGCCTATTACTTCGTGCAGGAAGACTGGCAGGTCGACATCCTGGACACCAACAAGGACCCGCTGCTGCTCGATGCCGACAAGCGCACCCGCGCCATGCTCGGCTACGGCATGAGCGCCTATGTGGCGCAGGGCGTGTCGTCCACTTACGTGATCAAGGACGCACTGGAACGCGCCAAGAGCGCCGACCGCGAAAAGCTGCGCGACGCGCTGGCCGCGACCGACATCACCAGCGGCCCGGCGCTGTTCACCGGCTACCAGCGCATCAAGTTCGACGCCGCCGGCCAGAACACCTTCGCCCACGGCGTGATCTCGGAAAACCTGGCCGGCAAACGCCGCGCCATCTGGCCGAGCGAGAACCGCGCCGCCGACACCAAGCCGGTGTGGCCCGTGCCGGCCTGGGCACAGCGCTAGTTCCTTCCTCACCGATCCACCCGCACGCTGGCACCGCCGGCGGCGGGAAGGCCCTTCCTCGTCAAGACAAAGGCACGCAAGTGGACTGGTACGTACTGACTTACGCCGCTTTCAACGGCATTCTGGTGGGCGCCATGCTCGGCGGGATCGCGCTCGGCCTGAGCCTGATCTTCGGCGTGCTGCGCATCGTCAACTTCGCCCACGGCTCGTTCCTGATGCTGGCCATGTACACCGCGTTCTGGCTGCAAAAGCTGGCCGGCATCGACCCGTATGTGAGCGTGCTGATTGCCGCGCCGCTGATGTTCGCGCTGGGCTACCTGGTGCAGTGCTTCGTCATCGGGCCGCTGATCCGGCGCGAGCGGGCCCTGGTGGTCGAGCCGATCAGCGCGCTGCTGCTCACCGCCGGCGTCTACATCCTGATCGACAACCTGGCGCTGATGGCCTTCGGGCCCAACGTGCGCTCCACGCCGTCGGCGATCCAGGTGACCAGCGTGATGGTGGCGCAGTTCCCGTTGAACAGCTTTCGCATCGTGGCCGCGCTGGCCGCGCTGGCCATGGCCGCCGGGGTGTCGCTGTGGCTGGCACGCACCGACATGGGCCGATCGATCCGCGCCACCGCGCAAAACCGCGACGCCGCCGCCATGTCGGGCATCGACGTGCCGCGCATCTACAACGTGACCTTCGGCCTGGGCTGCGCGATGGTGGGGGTGATGGGCTGCCTGATCGCGCCGTTCATTCCGATCACGCCGCAGGTGGGACTGAGCTTCGGCATCAAGTCGTTCATCGTGGTGGTGCTGGGCGGCATCGGCAGCATCGCCGGCTCGCTGGTGGGCGGAGTGGTGATCGGCCTGTTCGAGTCGGTGGCCTCGCAGTTCGTGGCCACGCCCACGGCATCGATCTTCTCGCTCGGCCTGTTCATCGTGATCCTGCTTGTCCGGCCGCAGGGCCTGATGGGCCGCAAGTAAAGGTGCGTTCATGAGCCCTCGCTCCAACTTCATCGCACTGGCCCTGCTGCTGCTGGCCGGCCTGGCGCTGCCGCTCGTGCTGCACGACGAGTTCCTGATCCATTCGGTGATCATGGTGCTGTATTTCGCCTACCTGGCCTGCGCCTGGAACCTGATGTGCGGCTATGTGGGCCAGATCTCGTTCGGGCATTCGGTGTTCAGCGGCGTGGGGGGCTACACCTCGGTGCTGCTGCTCACCGGCATGGGCTGGTCGCCCTGGCTCGGCATGCTGGTGGGCGGGGTGTTGGCGGCGATCCTGGCGGTGGCCATGGGCTACCCGACGATGCGGCTGCGCGGCCCGTATTTCGCGCTGACCACCATCGCCTTCGCCGAGATCATCCGCATCTGGTTCGAGAACACCGACGTGGTCTTCGGCATCAACCTGAAGGGCGCCGAAGGCCTGTCGGTGCCGCTCATCGGCACCAGCTGGGCCAAGTTCCAGTTCGACAGCAAGCTGCCCTACTACTACATCATCCTGGGCATGCTGGTGCTGGTCATGGCCATCACCTGGCTCATGGAACGCAGCCGGCTCGGCGTGTGCCTGAAAGCCATCCGAGGCGACCGCGACGCGGCCGAATCGCTGGGCATCAACCCCACGCGCTACACGCTCACCGCGCTGGCCATGAGCGCCTTCATGACCGCGTTGGGCGGCAGCTTCTACGCGCAGTTCATCCGCTTCATCAACCCGGAGCGCAACATGGGCACCGAGCTGTCGATCGACATGGCGCTGATGAGCATCATCGGCGGCCAGGGCACCGTGTTCGGCCCGCTGATCGGCGCGCTGTTCCTGGCGCCATTGGCCGAGATCACCCGCACCTACCTGGGCGGCCAGTTTGCCGGGCTGCACCTGGCGATCTACGGCCTGGTGCTGATCGTGGCCGTGTTGTACCTGCCCAAAGGCCTGCTGCACCTGCTGCAGACCTGGGGCCGCAAGCTGCTGGCGCGCCTGCGCGCTGGCCGGCCCGCGGTCATCGTCGCCAAGCCGCTGAAGGCCGCCGTGGCCCAGCCCGGCGTGCGGTCCCCTTATTCGACCGAGGGCCACGCCAAATGAGCGAAACCCTGTTGCGTGTCGACCAGGTGGGCAAACGTTTCGGCGGTGTGCACGCCGTCAAGGGTTTGTCGTTCGATCTGAAGCGCGGCGAAATCCTGGGCCTGCTCGGCCCCAACGGCGCGGGCAAGACCACGGCTTTCAACATGATTGCCGGCTTCATCGAACCCGACGCCGGCCACATCACGCTCAACGGCCGCGACATCACCGGCAAGCGGCCCTGGGATGTGTGCCAGGCGGGCCTGGCGCGCACCTTCCAGCTCTCGAAGCCGTTCGGCGGCATGTCCACGCGCGAGAACCTGGTGGTGGGCTCGCTGGTCAAGGCGAATGACCGCAAACGCGCCCGCGAGAAGGCCGACGCCTTGCTCGACTTCCTCGGCATGTCGGCACTGGCTGACGTGGACGCCGACAACCTCACCGCCTTCGAGCGGCGCAAGGTGGAACTGGGCCGGGCGCTGTCCACCGAGCCCAGCCTGCTGCTGATGGACGAGGTGGTGGCCGGCGCCACGCCGCAGGAGGCCATGGCCATGGTCGGCCTGATCAAGCGGGTGCGTGACCGCGGCGTGACGGTGCTGATCATCGAACACGTGATGAAGGTGATCATGGGCCTGTCGGACCGCGTGATCGTGATGCACCTGGGCGAGCTGATCGCCAACGGCCTGCCGGCCGAGGTGGTGAGCCAGCCGAATGTGCTGAAGGCCTATTTTGGAGACGACTATGTCGACGCCAGCGCTTGAAGTCCGCGGCCTCACGGTGGGTTATGGCGACGTGTCGGTGCTGCGCGGATTGTCGATGCAGGTCGAGGCCGGCCAGATGGTGGCCCTGATCGGCGCCAATGGCGCGGGCAAGACCACGCTGCTGCGCACCGTCTCCGGGTTGTTGCAAACCACCGGGGGCTCGATCCTGCTGGACGGGGTCGAGATCCAGGGCCGGCCGCCGCACCGCGTAGTGGCGTCGGGCTTCGTGCAATCGCCCGAAGGCAAGCAACTGTTCCTGGGCATGTCGATCCGCGAGAACCTGCTGGTCGGCGCCACCAACCCACGCGCCCGCGCCCTGCGCGACAGGACCCTGGCCGAAGTTTTTGCGCTGTTTCCGATCCTGGAGGAACGGCAGAAGCTGGCCGCTTCCACGCTCTCAGGCGGCCAGCAGCAGATGGTGGCCGTGGGCCGCGCGCTGATGGCCAAGCCCACCGTGCTGGCGCTCGACGAACCCTCGCTCGGCCTGGCGCCGATCATGGTCGACCGGCTGTTCGACTCGATCCGCAAGATCCGCGATCTCGGCGTCACGGTGCTGGTCATCGAGCAGAACGTGTTCAAGGTGCTGCAGATGGCCGACTACGGCTATGTGCTTGAAAACGGCGCCATTTCAATGCAGGGCAGCGGGGCCGAACTACTGGCCAACGCGCACCTGCGCTCTACCTACCTCGGCATGTAAAGGAGAACTTCTTCGATGAACGCTCGCACCCTTCCGATCGACGCCAAACGCCTCGACGCCCTGCGCGCCACGGCGCTGAATCTGAGGCGCCACATGGTCACGCAGGCGCGTGGCAAAGGCCAGGGCTACCTGGGCCAGGGCCTGGGCATCGCCGACTTCCTGGCCACGCTGTACTTCGACGAGTTCCAGGCCAGCGACCTCGACTTCAGCCGGCGCGACCGCAACCGCTTCTTCCTGTCGACCGGCCACAACTCGATCGCGCTGTGGGCCGCGTTCGCCGAGCTCGGGATCATCACCAAGGAAAGCCTGCTGACCTACGGCGCCGACGGCAGCCCGCTCGAGATGAGCACCATGGAGGGCCATCTGCCCGGCGTCGAGATGACCGGCGGCTCGCTGGGCCACGGCCTGGGCATCGCCGCCGGCGCGGCCATGGGTTACCGGCTCGACGGGCACCGTTCGACCATCCATGTGGAGATCTCCGACGGCGAGTTGCAGGAAGGCTCGACCTGGGAGGGCGCGAGCATCGGCGCGGCTTTCAAGCTGGACAACCTGGTCTGCTGGATCGACTGCAACGGCATCCAGGCCGACGGCCCGATCGTGGTGCCGATCGAGCCGGTGGCAGGCCGCTTTGCGGCTTTCGGCTGGGACACGATGGAGATCGACGGCAACGACCTGGGCCAGTTGCTGGCCGCCTTCGCCTGGACCCACACAAAGGCCGGCAAACCCAAGGCGGTGGTGCTGCGCACGCGGCCCGGCTGCGGCATCAAGCGGGTGGAACAACGCGACCGCGCGCATTTCGTGCGCATCGACGCCGAGGAATGGGACGACGTGGTCCGCGAACTGGAGATTGAAAATGCTTGAAGCCCTGAAGACCGAAGCAGCGCCGAAGCCGGCGCAGACCCTGGCCATGAGCGAATCCGAAGCCGTTGTCGGCCGGCCCTCGGTGCGGGCCCCGTTTTCGCTGGGCATGATGAAGGCGGCCGAGACCCACCCCGAGCTGGTGCTGCTGACCGCCGACCTCGGCAAGTACACCGACACGGCCGACTTTCGCCTGCGCTACGGCGAACGCTTCTTCAACGTCGGCATGGCCGAACAGGCCCTGGTCACGGCCGCTGCCGGCTTGTCGAAGGTCGGCAAGGTGGCCTACTGCACCACCTACGGCACCTTCGCCACGCGCCGGGCTTATGACTTCCTGGCCATCGCCTGCGCGCACAGCAACGAACGCGTGAAGATGTTCGCCGGCAACCCGGGCCTGACCACCGGCTACGGCGGCACGCACCAGGCCACCGAGGATCTGGCGCTGATGCGCTCGATCCCCAACATGACGGTGATCGACCCCTGCGACGCCACCGAGATGCAGCAGATCGCCGAGATGGCCGTCGACATGCCGGGCACCCTGTATTGCCGCCTGCTGCGCGCCAACGTGGCCCAGGTGTTCGACCCGGCCACGCACCGTTTCCAACTGGGCAAGGGCCATGTGATCGGCGACAGCGGCGTCGACGTGGACATCGGCTTTGTCTCCACCGGCTTCATGACCGAACGCGCCATCGACGCGGCCAGCTGGTTGCGCCAGGGCGGGGTCTCGGCGTCGGTGTTCCACAGCGCCACCATCAAGCCTTTCGACCGCGAGGGCCTGCTGGCTTTTGCGCAATCGGCGCGGCGCCTGGTGGTGGTGGAGAACCATGTCGCCATCGGCGGACTTGCAACCCTGGTGATCGACGCGCTGCAAGAGGCCGGCCTGGCCCGCAGGCTGCTGAAGATCGCCATACCCGACCAGTTCATCGAGTGTGGATCGCTGCCGTACCTGCAGGACCGCTACGGCCTGACCACGCCACGCATCTGCGAACGCGTGGCCGCATGGATCGCCTGAGCATGGGCACGGGCATGGGAATGAGCATGGGCATGGGAATGAGCATGGACCCGCACGCCATCCGGGTGTTCGGCGCGGTGCACCGTTACCACCAGGGGCCGGGCGCCATTGGCCTGGCCGGCGAGGTGGCGGCCAGCCTGGGCCGGCAACCGCTGCTGGTGGCCGACGAGATCGTGCACGGCCTGGTCTTCGACACCGCGGCCGCGGCTTGTCGCCGGCACGACCTGGACCTGCGCTGGGTCGCGGTGCGTGGCGACGTGACGCGGGCCGCGGTGCAGCGCCTGGTGGCCGAAGCCCGTGTCGGCGGCCGGCAGCCCGACGTGGTGCTGGCCGCGGGCGGCGGCAAGGGCGTGGACACCGGCAAGGCCGTGTCGCGTGAACTCGGGGCGCGCCTGGTGGTGCTGCCCACCTCGGCGTCCAACGACGGTCCGTGCAGCAAGGCCTTTGTGTACTACGACGACGCGCACCGCATGGCGTCGGTGGAGTTCCTGCCGCGCAACCCCGATGCGGTGCTGGTCGACACCAACCTGCTGGTGCAGGCGCCGCGGGCGCTGCTGGTCTCGGGCATTGGCGACGCCTTGTGCAAGCTGTACGAGGGCGAGCAGACGCGGAACAACGGCGGGCTGAATTTGTTCGGCGGCGCGGGCACCATCGCCGCGCAGCAGATCTCGGTGGCCTGCGACCGGGTGATCCGGGAAGACGCGGTCGAAGGCCTGGAGGCGCTGGCCGCGGCGCGGCCGACCCCCGCGTTCGAACGCCTGACCGAAGCGCTGGTGTTGCTGAGCGGCCTGGCCTTCGAGAACAGCGGCCTGTCGCTGGCGCATTCGCTCACGCGCGGCCTGCCGCTGGCCGAGGGCAGCGAGACCACGCTGCACGGCTTCCATGTGGGCTACGGCCTGCTGGTGCAGTTCATCCTGGAACAGCGTTCGCCCGATTTCATGGCGCGGCAGCTGGCCTTTCACCGTGCGGTGGGCCTGGCCGTGAACCTCGCCGGGCTGGGCGTGCACGACACCGGCGCGGCCACCATCCGCCGCATCGCCGACGGCACCATGGCCTCGCCGCACCTCAAGCATTTTCAGCGGCCACTGTCGGCCGCCGACTTCGAAAACGCCATGCAGCGGCTCGAGCAGCTGACGGCCTGAACACCACCATGACCTCATCCAACTCTGCACAACCCCTGGCCCTGATCACAGGCGGCGGTACCGGCCTGGGCCTGGCCACCGGTCTGGAATTTCGCGCGCGTGGCCACCGCGTCATCGCCCTGGGCCTGGACACCGAACCCGAGCTCGAAGGCTCGGGCATCGAATTCCAGCGGCTCGACATCACCGATGAGGCGGCCATGGCCCAGGCCACCGCGGGCATCGGCCGACTCGACGTGCTGGTCAACGCGGCCGGCATCATCCAGCACGGCGGCGCCGAGTTCACGCTGCCCGGCTTTCGCAAGGTGGTGGACGTGAACCTCAACGGCACCCAACTGGCCTGCCTGATGCTGCGGCCGGCGCTGGCGGCGGCGCGCGGCAGCTTCGTCAACTTCGCTTCGATGTGGAGCTATTTCGGCTCGGCGCGCAACCCGGCCTACAGCGCCAGCAAGGGCGCCATCGTGTCGCTCACGCGGGCGCTGGCCGTGGCCTATGCGGCCGAGGGCGTGCGGGTCAACGCAGTGGCACCGGGCTGGATCGAAACCCGCATGTCCGAGGCCGCCTTTGCCGACGCCGAGCGCAGCACCGCCATCAAGAAGCGCCTGCCCGCGGGCTTCTGGGGCAAGCCCTACGACATCGCCAAGGCCGCGGCGTTTCTGGCGTCGGCCGACGCGCGCTACATCACCGGCGTGACCCTGCCGGTGGACGGCGGCTACAGCGTGGCCTGACACCCATGACCGATCCCGGCATGAATCTCTACAACGAACTGCATGGCCTGACCGTGCCGGCGCTGCTGCGGCTGCGGGCCCGGCAGCATCCGTTCAAGCTGGCCTTGTCGGCACACAGCCACCAGGGCCACCGCGACCGGCTCACCTACGCCCAACTGGTGATCCGCATGGAATCGGTGGCGCGTGGCCTGCAGGTGCGCGGTGTGCGGCGCGGCGAACGCGTGGCACTGTTTTTGTCCAACGCAGCGGTGCGCGAGGCGGTGCTCACGGCGCTGGGCTGCTGGCGCCTGGGCGCGGTGGCGGTGCCGCTGAACGTGCGGGCGTCGGACGAGGAACTGGGCCACGCGCTGGCGCTGGTCGAGCCGGCCATGGTGGTCACCACCGCCGATGCCGTGCCGCGTTTGCGGCAGCTGTGCCCCGCGGCCACGCTCGTCGTGCTCGGCGGCGACCCCAACGACGCCGGCCACTGGCCCGAACCCGAGCGGGTGTTCCACGCCATCGACCTGCCGGAGGTTGCCGAAGCCGGCGACCCCAGCGTGTTGCTGTTCACCTCGGGCACGACGGCACGCGCCAAGGCCGTCACGCATTGCCACCGCAGCCAGCTGTTCTGCGGCTATGCCGTGGGCGGCGCCATCGGCCTGACCGACCAGGACACCTACCAGGGCGCCTGGCCGATCTTCACCAGCTCGGTGCTGAACATGGCCTGCATGTCGGCCTGGGTGCATGGCGCCGGCGTGGTGCTGGAAGAATCGCCGCTGGACAACGCGGGCCGCCTGCGCCTGATCGAAAGCGAAGGCACCACCGTCTACCACGGCGTCACGTCGCCGCTGCATTTCATGATCGACGAATTCCCCCGGGCGCGGTATGACCTGTCGCGGGTGCGGCGCCTGGGCTACGGCGGCGCGGCCATGCCGGCCGAGGTCATCGCCAAATTCAGCGCGCGCCTGCCCTGGGTCGACCAGGTGCACATCTGGGGCATGACCGAAACCGGCCCGGCCGGCACCGTGCTCGCGCCCTGGTTCCTGCCGCGCAAGGCCGGCTGCATCGGCAGCGCCATGCGGGGCTGCGCCGTGCGGGTGGTGGACGACGCCGGCCAGCCGCTGGGGCAGGGCGCCACCGGCGAGATCGAGTTCTCCGGGCCGTCGATGGCGCTGGGCTACTTTCGCAACCCAGAGGCCACGGCGCTGGCTTTCGTGGACGGCTGGGTGCGTACCGGCGACATCGGCCGCTTCGACGACGAGGGCCACCTGCACTTCGTCGACCGCAAGAAGGACATCATCAACCGTGGCGGCCTGAAGATCGCTTCGGCCGCGGTGGAAGAGGTGTTGTACCGCTTCCCCGGCGTGGCCGAGGCGGCGGTGGTGGCCGTGCCGCATGCCGGGCTGGGCGAGGACATCGCCGCCTGTGTGGTGGCCCGCGAAGGCGTGGCGCTCGACCTCGACGCGCTCAGGCAGCACTGCATTCGCCAACTCGCCGACTACCAGGTGCCGCGCCAGTGGCATCTGCTGGAGGCGCTGCCGAAAAACCCGATGGGCAAGATCATGAAACGCGACCTGCGCGACAAGCTGGTGGAGATGGCGACATGAGTGCACGACCCGAAACTGCCGTACGGATCCATGCCTATGGCGGCGTGGAGGAAATGCGCTTCGAGGCCGTCGATGTGCCGCCCCCGGCCGCCGGCGAGGTGCAGATCCGCCAGCACGCCATCGGCATCAACTACCTCGACACCTACCACCGCCGCGGCGTGTTCCCGCTGCGGGCCCT
Organism: Rhodoferax sp.; assembly: GCA_028292305.1. Classification (GTDB taxonomy): domain Bacteria; phylum Pseudomonadota; class Gammaproteobacteria; order Burkholderiales; family Burkholderiaceae_C; genus Rhodoferax_B. Next base: position 2,736 of record JAQGMQ010000412.1, on the reverse strand, counting down.
GCCCGGCGCCTTGGGCGTCGAAGCCGCGGGTGTCGTGGCGGCCCTGGGCGCGGGCGTGACGCGGTTCGCCCCCGGCGACCGCGTGGCCTATGCCTGCCCGCCGGTCGGCAGTTATGCGAGCCTGCGCAACCTGCCCGCGCGCCTGCTGCTGCGCCTGCCGGACGCGGTGTCTTTCGAGCAGGCCGCGGCCGCCACCCTGCAGGGCCTCACCGCCCACATGCTGCTGCACCGCGTGACCCGGCCGACCCGGGGCGACACCGTGCTGGTGCATGCCGCCGCCGGTGGGCTGGGCTCGCTGCTGACGCAATGGGCCAAGCTGTTCGGCTGTCGCGTGATCGGCACCGTGGGCTCGCCCGACAAGGCCGCGCTGGCGCGTGCGCGTGGCTGCGACGAGGTGATCCTGTACAACCAGGAGGCCTTCACCGAAGGCGTGCAGCGGCTCACCGACGGCGCAGGGGTGGACATCGTTTTCGAAGGCCTGGGCGGCCAGGTGTTCCACGATTCGCTGACGGTCCTCAAGCCCTTCGGCCACATCGTCAACCTGGGCCAGGTGGCCGAGGGTTTGCCGCAGCTGAAGCTGGCCGACCTGGGGCCGGCGCGGTCGCTCACGGTGTCGGTGCCGGGTGTGTTCGCCTATGTCAACAACCACCCCGATCTGCAATCCGCGGCCGACGGCCTGTACGGCCTGATCGCCAGTGGCGCACTCGCTGTGCACATCGGCGGCCGGTATGCGCTGCGCGACGCGGCGGCGGCCCACACCGCGCTGCAGGGCCGTGGCACCAGCGGCTCGCTGATCCTGATTCCGGAGCCGGCATGAGCATCTTCCACACCCCCGAACTGCGCGCGTTTCGCGCCGAGGTGCGCGCTTTTCTGCAGCAACACCTGAGCGACGATCTGGTGCACGCCACACGCGCCGGCCTGCATCTGGAACGCGAGCCGATGGCGCGCTGGCAGGCGGCACTGCACGCCCGCGGCTGGGGCGCGCCGCATTGGCCGAAGGCCTTGGGCGGCACCGGCTGGAACGAGCTGCAGCGGTACATCTTCGAAGAGGAATCGGCGTTCGCCGATGCCCCGCTGGGTGATGTGCACGGCCTGTTTCTGGCCGGGCCGATGGTCATTGCCGAAGGCACGGCCGAACAGCAGGCGCGGTACCTGCCCCCGGTGCTGGCCGGGCAGGAATTCTGGTGCCAGGGTTTCTCGGAGCCGAACGCCGGGTCGGACCTGGCCTCGCTCAAGACCACGGCGCGGCTGGACGGCGACGACTGGGTCATCAACGGGCAGAAGACCTGGCTCTCCAGCGGCCACCATGCCGATCTGATGTTCTGCCTGGCCCGCACCGACCTGGACGTGAAGCCGCAGGCCGGCCTGACGCAGTTCATCGTCGACATGCGCGCCCCGGGCATCTCGCTGCACCCGATCATGACCATCGACGAAGGCCACAGCGTCAACGCCGTGTTCTTCGACAACGTGCGCACGCCGCGGCACAACGTCATCGGCGCACTCAACCAGGGCTGGACCTATGCCAAGGAACTGCTGGCCCGCGAACGCGTGAACAACGCCCAGGCGCCGCGCACCAAGCGCGACATCCTGGAGCTGGACCGCATCGCCCGCACCCGCTGCGATGCCGCCGGCCGCCCGCTGATCGACGACCCGCGGGTGCGGCGCCGGCTGGCCGCCATCACCGCCGACTTCGTGGCGCTGGAGTCGGCCGCGCTGGGTGTGCTGGCCGAGCAGATGGCCGGCGTCGAGCCCGGCCCGGCAGCATCGACGCTGAAGATCCGCGGCTCCGAACTGCAGCAGCGCGTGAGCGAGACGGCGATGCTGCTGCTGGGCCAGGCGAGCGTGGTGCTGGCGGCCGGCTACGGTGGCGGCCTGCATGCGCCCGACGGCCTGGGCTGGGCCGAGCGCCATTTCTTTCGCCGCGTGGTGACCATCTACGCCGGCGCCAACGAGATCCAGAAAACCATCATCGCCAAGTCCATCCTGGACATGTGAGCGGCAGCTGAAAGCAGACATGGAACGCGAAGATACCGACCTGATGCTGGCCACGGCGCGCCGCTGGTTCCGCGCCAACCAGCCGCTTGAAACCCGCGTGGCGGCGTTCAAGGCCGGCCACCACGAGGCCCCCGGAGCCTGGGCCGCCATGGCCGACATGGGCTGGCTGGGCCTGTCGCTGCCCGAGGCCGCGGGCGGCCTGGGCGCCGGCCAGTCCGCCTGTTTTGCGCTGATCCGCGAGGCTGGCCGTGACGCCCGGCCCGAGCCACTGGACTTGCAGCTGCTGCTGGCGCCGCTCCTGGCCGGGGCCATGCCGGAACATGCCGAAGCACTGGCCGCAGGCCGCCTGCGTTTTGCCATGGCCGACACATCAAGCGGCCCGGAAGCGGTGCGCTGGGCCGGCACCGACAGGCTGGAAGGCCAGGCCGGCACCGTGCTCGGCATGGCCCATGCGAGCCATCTGCTGTTGCCGGTCGGGCAGGGCGACCAGGCTACGCTGGCGCTGGTCGACCTGAGCGCGCCGGGCATCGCCAGCGAGGCTGCGCGGCTTGTCGATGGGCGGTCCACGCAGCTGATCGGCTGCAGCCAGGCCCCGGCGCGGCGCGTGGGCAGCGGCCTGGCGCAGCAGGCGATCGACCTGGCGGCGGCCGCGCAGATCGCCGACAGCGCGGGTGTGCTCGACGCCGCGTTTGCCCTCACGCTCGACTACCTGAAGCAGCGGGTGCAGTTCGGCAAGCCGCT
>JAQGMQ010000347.1 GCA_028292305.1 Rhodoferax sp. | reverse complement strand
GGTTTTCGATTTTGTGTATCAGATTTTGCATACGTTAATTTTTGTCATTCGGCGCGTTGCCCGTCAACCCTAGACCCTGTAGGACGATTGCGTGTTTACGGGCGGCACAGCAGGGCACCGCGGCACTCGCTAAACTGGCACGTTGCGTTCATCGTTGCCGGCTTGTACCGGCACCCGGCCGTGCCTTTTTTGCTGCCAGTTTCCACACCCCTTTCCGCACATCGAGCGTTGCGTGCCTCGGTAGTGGCATTGATGTTGCCGTTGCTTGGTGGCTGTGCCGACACGGGTTATCTGCTGCAGTCGGCGCGCGGGCATCTGCAGATGCTGCAGGCCGCCAAACCCATCGACGACTGGCTGGCCGATGCGGCAACGCCAGCCGATCTCAAGCAGCGCCTGCGGCTGGCGCAGCAGATGCGCACCTACGCGGTGGCCGAACTGCACCTGCCCGACAACGCCAGCTACCACCGCTATGCCGACCTGCACCGCCGCGCCGTGGTGTGGAACGTGGTGGCCGCGCCGGCTTATTCGCTGAAGCTCAAGACCTGGTGTTTCCCGGTGACGGGATGCATCGGTTACCGCGGCTATTTTGACGAGGCGGATGCCAAGGCGCTGGCCGGCACGTTGGGCGGCGACGGCCTGGAAACCAGCGTGTACGGCGTGCCGGCTTATTCCACCCTGGGCTGGATGAACTGGGCGGGGGGCGATCCGCTGCTCAATACATTCATCCGCTACCCCGAAGGCGAACTGGCACGGATGTTGTTCCACGAACTGGCCCACCAGGTGGTCTACGCGCAGGACGACACGCCCTTCAACGAATCATTCGCCACCACGGTGGAGCGGCTCGGCGGCGCGCGCTGGTTGGCGGAGCGTGGCTCGGACACGGCCCGCCGTGAATACGCCGAGTTCGATACGCGCCGCAAGGCTTTTCGCAGCCTGATGCTGGCGACCCGCCAACGGCTCGCAGCCATCTACGACGACGCCGACAGCACCGCTGCGCCCACACCCGCCCAGGTGGCCATGAAAGCCGACGCCATGCGGCAGTTTCGGGAAGACTACGCCGCACTGAAGGCGACGTGGCAGGGATACGGCGGCTACGATGTTTTTGTGGAGCGGGCCAACAACGCCAGCTTTGGCGTGCAAGCCGCGTACGACGGGCTGGTGCCGGCCTTCGAAGCGCTGTTTCAGCGCGAGGGCGGCGACTGGCCGCGGTTCTATGATGCGGTGAAGCGGCTCGCCGCGCTGCCCAAGGCCGAACGCAGCCAGGCCCTTCAACAACTAGCTCCTCAGGAGATCCCCGGTGCCTGACATCCACATCGAACGCGACCATGCCCTTGGCCTGCCCGCCGCGCGCGCGCTGGCGCGCCAGTGGGCCGACCAGGCCGAGCAGAAATTCGATATGCAGTGCACCTTTGAGCCCTGCGAGACCGCGCCGCAGGAAGACGCGTTGCGCTTCACCCGGGCCGGCGTCAGCGGCAGCTTGCGCGTGACCGCGGACCGCTTCGTGCTGGACGCCAAACTGGGTTTCCTGCTGGGCGCTTTCAAGGACCGCATCGAAGCCGAGATCAGCAAGAATCTCGATGCGTTGCTGGCACCGTCGGGCGCTGCGGTGGGCGCCGCGCAGAAGCCCGCCTGACGCTCAATCCAGCGACCCGAGGAGGTCGATGTATTGCTGCATCGCCGTGACGGCGGCCGTGCCCTTCAGCCCGCTCCACGCGTCCCACTTGGCCCGGCCCACCATGTCGCCGAAGCCCGGCTTGGCCTCGGTGTTATCGCCGGTGCTGGCCTGTTTGTACAAGGCATACAACTTGAGCAGGGTGGCGTTGTCGGGGCGCTGGCTGAGGTTCTTGGAATCGGCAACGGCCGCTTCGAACGCGGCTTTGAGATCGGACATGGTGGCTTTCCTGGTGGCTGAGTGGAGGGGGTCGACCGGCTGCTTCGCCGATGACGCGCGCCGATCTTAGGTCAGTGCCGTGGCCGCCTTTGTCGCCTCAGTTTTCGAGTTCCACGCGCGCCATGTCCACGTCGAGCCGTTCCGTGGCGTCCATCGGCTGGCTGGCCGCGGCCTGTTCGTAGAGCTTGGTGGCTTCGATCATTTTCTTGTCGCCTTCGAGCATGACCAGCGCGTTGGCGTATTCGATCATGCCGATGACCGAGCCCGGATTGATGTGCAGCGCCTCCTGGAACAGCCGCAACCCGACGTCCTTCTTGGCGCCGTAGGTCATGCTGCCGATCAGCGCGCCCACCTTGTCGATGACTTCGGCGTGGAACGCACCGAGCGCAATGTAGGCATCGGCATGTCGCGGCGCGAGCTTGATGGTGCGCTCCAGCGAATCCTTGACCTTGGTGCCCAGGCCCTGCGCCAAGGCTTTGGCCACGCTGATGCCCTGGCTGTAGCGGCCCAGGGCATAGGCGTGCCAGTACCAGGCGTTGGGGTTGCCGGGCTCGGCTTTGGCCTGGGCTTCGGCGCGCGCGGTGACCTCCATGAACAGGTCGAGCTTGGTCTTCTCCTTGGGCTCGAGGTAGGTGGCGTAGACGGCCGTGGCCTTGTTGGCCACCGTGATGCCGCCGCCGCCGGCCTTGATACCGGCCTCGGCCGCCTGCTGGAAATCGCCGTTGTGGAACAGCGCCCAGGCCGCGAGCACCTTGGCGTCGATGGGCAGGGCCTCGCCATCACCGAGGTGCAGGCGCGCCCAGCTCTTTCGGGTGCTGGCGGCGTCGAACGTGTAGTCGCCGGCATGGGGGAAAGGGGTCCATTTGGCCATGGCTGTCTCCTTCGGTGCTTGGGTGCGCGGTGGCGGTTGAATGGTCGCGGGCTCGGTCTGGTCGACAACTTGGCGCCTCTACGCTTCTGCGCGTCTACGCCGCTTCATCCGCGGTTTTCGCCAATGGGGGATTTGACTGCATGGCGGACCGCGGCGTATAGGCAGAAACCAGACCCAGCAGATGTCCCCTTTGCCCTGCTTCCAGATACGGCACCAGCAAGTGCAGCACATGGTGGGCGCCGCGCAGCAATGCCTGCTGGGCACTCTCGGGCTCGAGCGCGCGGCGTGGGTCGCGCACGTACTCGAAACTGAGCCAGTAGGTGAGCACCACCACCATGCTGGTGGCGGTGGCTTCCACCTCGCGGGCGTCGATGTGCAGCGCTCCAGAGCGGTTCATGCCGTCGAGCAGGGTGCGCACGGCCTGGGTCTTGTTTTTGAGCACGGTCTGGAAATGCGTCTCCAGGCGGCGGTTGTTGCTCAGCAGATCGTTCAGATCGCGGTAGAGGAAGCGGTACTGCCAGATCAGTTCGAACAGCGTGTGCATGAAGAACCACGCGTCTTCGACGTCGCGCACGCCGTCGCTGGCCTGCAGCAGTTCGTTCAGCCCGGTCTCAAAACGGTCGAACAGCGCGTTGATCAGCTCTTCTTTGGCGGGGTAGTGGTAGTACAGGTTGCCAGGGCTGATGCTCAGCTCGGCGGAGATCAGTGTGGTCGACACGTTCGGCTCGCCGAACCGGTTGAACAGGTCGAGCGTGACCTCCAGGATGCGTTCCGCGGTGCGACGTGGCGGCTTCTTCGCCATGATGGCCTTCTTTGGTGTTCAGGCCACTCTAACCGACCCAGCCGCGTTGGAACCTAGGGATGTTCATAGGTTGGTCTGCAGGCGACATGACATGCCATCCATGCGACATGGGCGGCGTAGAGTCTAGGGTCTAACTTGACGACGGGGCCGCGGCGGACTCAACCGCCGGCGGTCTTGCCTGCGTGGGGGCGTGCCGTACCGGTGGCGGATCTGCCGGCCGGTCGTTTCCTGGCCGCGCCCACCGCGGCGGCAGACGGCGTCGCCAGATTCGCCAGTTGGCTTTCGAGCGCATCGATGCGGCCGGTCAATGCCGCCAGATCTTGCGCCGACGGCATGCCGAGCTTCTGCAGCGCCTTGGCCACGCGGTCCTCGAAGATGTTCTCGAGCTTGTCCCACGGGCCGGGCGGGCGTGGCGGAAAGCCGCCGGCCATGTTGGCCATCTTGCTGGTGGCTTCCGACAGTTTTTCTTCGGCGGCCTGCTGGGTCTTGCGCTGCATGCCCAGGCCTTCCTTGACCAGGGCCTCGAACACCTTGGTGCCTTCTTCCTGCGCCTTGGCAAACGCGCCCAGGCCGGCCAGCCAGATCTGCTGCGCCGAATCCTTGACGTTGCCGCCCGCTGGGCCGCCGCGCGGTGTCTCTGGCGTTGCGGCGGATTCGTTTGGTTTTTTTGCCATAAGAGTCTCCAAATCGGGCGTGGGCGAGACGTCTACTTTACGCGCACGTCCGACCTGTAATTAGACGCGTCTTTCTAGCAAATCGTGGTCCGCTGTGGCCTGCAACTTGCTATCGTGCCGAAAGCCTGGGGCGCGTGTTCTGGCATGGCCAAATCCCGCGCTCACTTGAAGATTACCGTCCACATCGGTTACAAGCACGGGAAAACCCGAGGTGATAATCGAGGCACTATCGTCCACCAGCACATTCACCAGCACAAGACACACATGATCCTAGTTACCAGCGGCGCAGGCTTCATCGGCGCAAACTTCGTTCTCGACTGGCTTGCCGCGGGCGACGAGCCCGTGGTCAATCTCGACAAACTGACTTACGCCGGCAACTTGCAGACGCTGGCCAGCCTGCAGGGCGACGCCCGCCACCATTTCGTGCAAGGCGACATCGGCGACACCGAGTTGCTGACCAAACTGCTGGCCGAACACCGCCCACGCGCGGTCGTCAACTTCGCCGCCGAGTCGCATGTGGACCGTTCGATCCACGGCCCGGAAGATTTCGTGCAGACCAATGTGCTGGGCAGCTTCCGCCTGCTCGAGTCGGTGCGCGGCTACTGGAACGCCTTGCCCGCCGACGACAAGGCCGCCTTCCGCTTCCTGCACGTGTCGACCGATGAGGTCTACGGCACGCTGTCGGCCACCGATCCGGCCTTCACCGAAGACCACAAGTACGAGCCGAACAGCCCGTATTCGGCCAGCAAGGCGGCCAGCGACCACCTGGTGCGCGCCTGGCACCACACCTACGGCCTGCCGGTGTTGACCACCAATTGCTCGAACAACTACGGCCCCTACCATTTCCCCGAGAAGCTGATCCCGCTGATGATCGTCAACGCGTTGGCCGGCAAGGGCCTGCCCGTGTATGGCGACGGAATGCAGGTGCGCGACTGGCTGTATGTGAAGGACCACTGCAGCGCCATCCGCCGCGTGCTGGAAGGTGGCCGCCTTGGTGAAACCTACAACGTCGGCGGCTGGAACGAGAAGCCGAACATCGACATCGTCAACACTGTCTGCGCGCTGCTCGACGAACTGCGCCCCAAGGCCGACGGCAAGAGCTACCGCGACCAGATCACCTACGTGACCGACCGCCCCGGCCACGACCGCCGCTACGCCATCGACGCCCGCAAGCTCGAACGCGAACTCGGCTGGAAGCCGGCCGAGACTTTCGACACCGGCATCCGCAAGACGGTGGAGTGGTACCTGGCCAACAGCGACTGGGTTGAAAACGTGCAGAGCGGTGGTTACCGCGACTGGGTGCGCAAGCAATACGAAGGACAGCCCGAAAAGGCCGCCGCATGAAGATTCTGCTGCTGGGCAAGGGCGGGCAGGTCGGCTGGGAGCTGCAGCGCAGCCTGGCGCCGCTGGGTGAGGTAGTGGCGCTGGATTTCGACAGCCAGGACCTGTGCGGCGACTTCAGCAACCTGGCCGGCCTGGCCGAGACCGTGCGCAAGGTGCGGCCCAACGTGATCGTCAATGCCGCAGCCCATACCGCCGACGACAAAGCCGAAAGCGAGCCCGACTTCGCACGCACGCTCAACGCGCTGGCCGTGGGCG
>JAQGMQ010000327.1 GCA_028292305.1 Rhodoferax sp. | reverse complement strand
ATCACCGGCATGTCGGGCTCCGGCAAATCCGTCGCTCTGCACGCGCTCGAGGACGCGGGTTTTTATTGCGTCGACAACCTGCCGCCCGAGCTGCTGCTGACCTTCGTCAAACTTGAACAGACGCAGGGCACGGCCAAGGTGGCGATCGCCATGGACGTGCGCAGCGCCACCTCGCTGCCACTGGTGCCGCAGCAGCTGGAGACCCTGCGCCGCAACGGGGTCGAGATCAAGCTGCTGTTTCTGGATGCCGCCACCGACACCCTGGTGCGGCGTTACTCGGAGACGCGGCGCAAACACCCGCTGTCGCGCTCCGAGCTGATGGACCAGCAGCATGCGTTGTTCGAAGCCATCGAACTCGAACGCGAGCTGCTGTCCGACCTGCGTGAGCAGGGCCATGTGATCGACACCAGCATCATCCGTTCGTCGCAGTTGCAGGGCTACATCAAGTCGCTGGTGGCGTCGGATGCGAGCCAGCTGACGCTGGTGTTCGAGTCGTTCGCTTTCAAGCGCGGCATTCCGCTGGATGCCGACTACGTGTTCGACGTGCGCATGTTGCCCAATCCACACTACGAGGCCGACCTGCGACCGCTCACCGGCTGCGACGAGCCGGTGGCCAAATTTTTGCGCCAGAGCCGTGACGTGGCCCAGATGTTCAGCCACATCGAACAGTTTCTTTCACACTGGCTCGAGTTGCTGGCGCGCGACCACCGCAGCTATGTCACGGTGGGCATCGGCTGCACCGGCGGTCAACACCGGTCGGTGTACCTGGTGGAACGGCTGGCCGCGGCATTCAGCAACCGCTGGGTCACGCTGAAGCGGCACCGCGAACTCGATGCCCGCGGCAGCTTCCACGGCCAGTCCGAAGGGCTGAAGTCGGGCTCTACGATTTTCTAGCAGGCTGGTGCAAAGCTACTGCGGAGGCCATCCGCGGCGTTGCACGGTGCTCGGAATCCTCACGTACACCAGTACGCTCCGGTTCCTGCGCTCCCGGCGCCTTGCAGCTGGCCTTCCTCGCTACGCTTTTCAACAGCCTGCCAAGCGCTTGCCGGGCCTGAGGTTTCCGCTAATCCTCCAGGGCCGAGGCTTCCAGCAATTTGCGCACCGGCGCGGGCAGCCCGACATCGGGCCAGCGCGCCGATTCCACCCACTGGCCGTTGGCGCTCGGCGCCATGCCGTTTGGCCACAGCACCGCAACCGGATGCAGGTGCAGATCCTTGTGGGTCAGCACGTGCAGAAACGGCGCATGGTCTTCGGCCGCCGCGCTGTCACTGGCCGGGTGTGTGGCCGCCAGCGCCTCGCGGCTGCTGAACACCGGCAGGCAGAACAGGCCGGCCCAGACCCCCGCATCGGGGCGCCGCTCCAGCCACACCCGGCCCTCGGCATCGCGCGCCCACAGCAGCCACCACGATTCGGCGCTGCGCTTGAGCTTTTTCGTCTTCACCGGAAAGCGCTGCGGATGGCCCGAACGGTAGCCGACGCAGATGTCCTGCAGCGGGCACAGCAGGCAAGATGGATGACGCGCCAGGCACACCGTGGCGCCCAGGTCCATCAGGCCCTGGGTGTAGCGCGGCATGGCCAAGTCAAGATCTTCATGCGGCAACAAAGACGTGGCCTGATCCCAAAGCCTGCGCTCGCTGGCGGCCATCGACAAATCGGCATCGAAGCCGAGCACGCGCGTCAACACCCGTTTCACGTTGCCATCCAGAATGGCCGCGCGCTCGCCATAACAGAACGACGCAATGGCCGCGGCGGTGGAGCGCCCGATGCCGGGCAACATCTGCAATTCGAGCGCCGTGCCGGGGAAGCGGCCCCCGTGCAATGTCATCACCCGTTGCGCGCACTTGTGCAGGTTGCGCGCGCGGCTGTAATAACCCAAGCCGCTCCATAAGGCCAGCACGTCGTCCTGCTGCGCCACGGCCAGCGCCGCCACGTCCGGAAAGCGCTGCAGGAAGCGCGGAAAATATTCGAGCACCGCGCTCACCTGCGTCTGCTGCAGCATGATCTCCGACAGCCACACGCGGTACGGATCGCGCGTGTTCTGCCACGGAAGCTGGTGGCGGCCGTGCGTGGCCTGCCAGCGCACGACCCGTTCGGCCACGCCCGGGCCAGCCCCGGCGGATGCGGCTGAAGTCATGAAGCGGCAGGATGGGTTGACCCGGGCGGATCGGACGCATCCTGCAGCGCCGCACCCGTCGAGAGGAAGTAAGAAGTCAGCAACTGCAGACGTGTCTCCAACTGGCCCAGCACGGCCTCCTGGCCTTCGATTTCGGCCACGCGTTCGTCCAGGCCGCCGGCGGCTTGCTGGATGCGGTCGATGGCGTCGATGCGGCGGCCGAAGCTGGTGCGCCGTTCCTGCAATTGCGCTTCGAGTTGTGCGGCAGCGGTCTTGCTCCAGAGTTCGACTTCGGCGAAGGCGGCCTCGTACACCGCGCGCAAACGGGTGGTGAGCGCGCGCACCAGGCGCTGCGCGAATTCGGGTTGCGCCAGCCGCAGCGCGTGGCCCAGGCCCAGGTAACGCAGGTGGCTGTGCTCGATCTGCTTCAGCTCGTTGTCGAAGCGCACGACGTCGGGTTCGGCCGGCGCCTGCAGCGAAAAGCCGTATTCGGCGTTCAGCTGGCGGAACGTGGCGGCCAGCATGTTCTGGATCTCGAGGCTGTGCGCCCTGGCGCGGTCCAGGTTGGCCCGCAGCCGGGTAAAGGTTTCGGCATAGACCCCCTTGGCGGCCAGCTTGAAGCCGGGCTTCTGCAAGGCCGTAGCCAAAGCCGCCATCTCGGTTTTCAGCGACCGGCTGCCCAGCAGCGTGAACACGTCGCCCAGCAGCTTGTGCTGCACCGAACGCACGGCGTGGATCTTGGCGTTGCCGATGTCGAATTCAAGCTTTTCCTGTTCGATGCGCAGCCGCATGCTCTTGATGACCGCGGTGTTCTTGCCACCCAGGCCCTGCAACTCGATCTTCTGCTCGGAGAGCTCACGCCGCCGCATCTGGATGACCCGGCTGGTCTCCACGCGCAATTCGGCGATGCCGCGCGCCACCACGGCGCGCAATATGCTCTGCCGCTCGCCGAGGATGCCCTTGCCCAGCAGCGACTCGAGCGCCGGCAGGCCGCTGTCCTGCAGCAAGGCGTCGTCGGCGCTGATCTTGGCGAGCAAGCCCTTTTGCGCGGAGACGGCCATCACGCGGTCCATGTCCACACCGAGCATGGCCGCCGACGAGGCGCGCTGCTGGTCGATCTGCCGGGCGATGTCGTCCGGCGTGCTCAGCGCGTCCCACAAGGTGTCGATCTTGTTCAGCACCACGAGACGCGCGTTGGCGTGTGTGGCTTCGCCGCTCAGGTGTTCGCGCCACACCGCCATGTCGGACTTGGTCACGCCGGCATCGGCGGCCAGGATGAACACCACCGCATGCGCCTGGGCGATGAGGTTGATGGTGAGCTCGGGCTCGGCGCCCACGGCGTTCAGGCCCGGCGTGTCCAGGATCACCAAGCCCTGCTGCAGCAACGGGTGGGCGATGTTGACCAGCGCGTGGCGCCAGCGCGGCACTTCGACGCGACCGCCGGCGTCGCGCAGCGGGTTGTCGTCGGGCAGGTCGTCGTGCCAGAAGCCAAGCGCGCGGGCTTCCTCGATCGGCACGCTGCGCACCTCGGTGACCTTGGTCAGCGCGCTGGCCAGCTGCGCCGGGTCGTGCACGTCGAGCTTGACCTCGGTCCATTCCTCGGGCGACTGGCGCCAGTCCATGAGCGAACGCGCGTCCAGCCGCGATGTGATGGGCAACAGGCGCAGGCTGGGCGGCAGCAGGGGATCGAATCCCAGCTCGGTCGGGCACATGGTGGTGCGGCCGGCGCCGGCGGGCATGATGCGCCGGCCGTAACTGGCGAAGAACACGGCATTGATCAATTCCGACTTGCCGCGCGAAAACTCTGCGACGAAGGCCACGCTGACCTTGTCGCTGCGCATCTGGTCTTCGAGCCGGCGCAGCCGTTCCTGCACCGCTGAATCCAGCAGCGCGTGCTCCTTCATCCACGCCGACAACAGCTTGAGCCGCAAAGCGAACTCGCGTCGCCAGGCACCGTATTGGCCGAATTGCTCGTTGAAAGAAGTAGCCACTAGGGGTTTTTGAAGGAGTTGGCCGTGGGGAATGGAAGCATCTCGGCAAAATATAGCATCGGGCTCAACCGAGAGGGCCAGGGATTCACCTCTTCTGGCATTGCGGGCAGAAATAGGTCGACCGCTGGCCTTGCCGCATCTGCTGGATCGGCGTGGCGCAGACCCGGCACGGCTGGCCATGCCGGTCGTACACCATGGCCTCGAGCTGGAAGTAGCCGCTCTGGCCCTGGGCGTTCGAGAAGTCGCGCAGCGTGCTGCCGCCCTTCAGCACCGCGCGGGTCAGCACCTCGCGCACCGCGGCATGCAGCTTGCTCACCCTGGGTTTGCTGATGGCCGCCGCCCGCACCGTGGGACGGATGCCGGCCATGAACAGCGCTTCTGACGCATAGATGTTGCCCACGCCGACCACCACCTCGCCGGCCAGCAACACCTGCTTGATCGGTGACTGGCGTGCGCGCAGGCCGTCCTGGAAGGCCTTCAGGTCGAACGCGTCGCCCAGCGGCTCCATGCCCAGCCGACCGAGCAGCTTGATGGCGTTGGGCGAACCCTCGGATTCGGCATACACCACCGCCCCGAACCGGCGCGGGTCGTTCAGCCGCAGCGTGCCGCGGCTGGTGACCAGGTCGAAATGGTCGTGGCTGCCCGGGGCCGGTGGTTGCGCCGCAAAACTCAGGCTGCCCGACATGCCGAGGTGGATCAGCAGCACGCCGCGGCTCAGGTCGAGCAACAGATATTTGCCGCGCCGGCGCACGTCCAGCACCGTGCGACCCACCAGATCGTCCGGGTCGCCACCCAGGGCCCAACGCAATGGCTTGCCCAGGTGGGCGCTGAAAATCTCGGCGCCGGCAATGCGGTCGGCAAAACTTAGCCGGGTGACTTCGACTTCGGGTAATTCAGGCATCTTGTCTCGTGTGGCGGCTCGCGCAAAAAGCCGTTGTGTAAACCGTTGGCAAAGGCAATGTGAAAAGCCGGACTATGGCAGGCAGCAATGGGCAACGGTTATTGCCCTTGGATTATTATGGGTCGATGAAGCGATTCCAACGATTGGCCTCCCACGGCCTGGCAACCCTGGCCTACCTGACGATGGCCGTCGGCGTGACCGCCGTCACCATCACCACCGTGCACGCCCAGGCCGCCATGGCGCCACCGGCCGACACATCGGACGAGCCCATCATCCATTCAGCCATGACGGCGGAGCTGTTCTACGAACTGTTCCTTGGCGAGCTGAACCTGAGCGGCGGTGAGCCGGGCGCGGCGTTTTCTCTGATCCTGGACAGCGCGCGCAAGTCGAACGACGGCCGCCTGTTCCAGCGCGCGGTGGAAATCGCGCTGCAATCGCGCTCGGGCGACGCGGCGCTGCAGGCGGCCCGCGCCTGGCACGAAGCCCAGCCCGATTCCCGCGACGCCAACCGTTATCTGCTGCAGATTCTTGTCGCACTGAACCGCGTGCAGGACACGCTGGAGCCACTGCGCGCCGACCTGGCCATGGTCGACCTGCTGGAACGGCCCATTGCCTTTGCCGCCATCCCGCGCACCTACGCCCGCGTGACCGACAAGCCCCTGGCGGCCAGCGTGGTCGAGGAAGCGCTTGCCGCCTACCTGCAGGACAAGGCGGTTGGCGCCGCGGCCTGGACCACGGTGGGCCGCATGCGGCTCCTGGCCGGCGACAGCTCGGGCGCTCTCGAGGCGGCGCGTCGCGGCCAGGCGCTGGACGCCAAGGCCGACGGCCCGGCGCTGCTGGCGCTTGAAATGATGGGGCCGAAGATTCCGCTGGCCGAGCCCATCGTCAAGGACTACATGAACGGCCAGCCCGCGCCCGAGATGCGCATGGCCTACGCCCGCGTCCTGCTCGACGGCCTGCGCTATGCCGAGGCGAATCAGCAACTGGTGCTGGTCACCACGGAGAAACCCGACTTCGCCGAAGCCTGGCTGGTGCAGGGCACGCTGCAGGCGCAAGACAACCAGTTGCCGGCCGCCGAGGCCTCGTTGCAGCGCTTCGTTACCCTGGCACAGGCCCTGCCGGCATCCGAAGAACGCAGCCGCGGCCTGGCCCAGGCGTATCTGGCATTGGCGCAGGTGGCCGAGAAGCGCAAGGATTACCCGGGCGCCGAAGCCTGGCTGAACAAGATCGACAACGCCGAAGACCTGTTCGGCGCGCAGAACCGGCGCGCCTCGCTGCTGGCCAAACAGGGCAAGATGACCGAGGCCCGTGCGCTGATCCGCGCCCTGCCCGAACGCAACGCCGCCGAGACGCGCCTGAAGCTGTCGGCCGAAGTGCAATTGCTGCGCGACAACAAGGACTACCAGGGCGCTTACGACCTGCTGGCCGCGGCCATCGCCAAGGACCCGAAAGACGTCGACCTGCTGTACGACCAGGCCATGGTCGCCGAGAAGCTCGACAAGCTCGACGAAATGGAGCGCCTGCTGCGCGAGCTGATCACCATCAAGCCCGACTTCCACCACGCCTACAACGCGCTGGGCTATTCACTCGCCGATCGCAACGTGCGCTTGCCCGAAGCCCGCCAACTGATCCAGAAGGCGCTTGAATTCGTGCCGAACGACCCGTTCATTTCCGACAGCCTGGGCTGGGTCGAATTCCGCATGGGCAACAAGGAAGAGGCACTGCGCATCCTCGACCAGGCCTACAAGGCCAAGCCCGACGCCGAAATCGCGGCGCACCTGGGCGAGATTCTCTGGAGCGTGGGCCAGCGCGACCGGGCCGCCACGGTCTGGAAAGAAGGCCTGCTGATCAACAACGAGAACGAAACCCTGCAGGAAACCCTCAAGCGCCTGCGTGTGAAGCTTTGAGCGTCTTGACCGCACGCCCGGGCTTCGGGTGGCCGGTGGCGGCGCTGAGGGCCTGCTTGCTGGTGCTGTTTTGTGCCGCCATGGCCGGCTGCGCCAACCCCGGATTGCTGAAGCGCGACGGTGCCGCCGATGCCGCGTTCTGGACCGGCCGGCTGGCGTTGCAAGTTGAAGATTCGGCATCGCAATCCTTCAGCGCCGGCTTCGAGCTCAAGGGCTCGGCACAGTCGGGCGAACTGGCCCTGTTCACGCCGCTGGGCGGCACGCTGGCCGTGTTGTCGTGGCAGCCCGGCGAGGCCAGGCTGCTCGCCGACGGCAAGACCCGCTCCTTCGACTCCATCGATGCACTGGTGCAACAAGCGACCGGCAGCGTCATTCCTGTCGCGGCCCTGTTCGACTGGCTGGCCGGCCGCGCCACCGAAGTGCCGGGCTGGCGCGCCGACCTGTCGCGCGTGGCCGACGGCCGGGTGTCGGCGCACCGCAACGATCCCCTGCCGGCCGCGGACCTGCGCGTCGTCTTCGAGCGATGACATCATGAAGGCCATCTACGACGTGCCGGCGCCGGCCAAGTTGAATCTGTTCCTGCACATCACCGGGCAGCGCAGCGACGGCTACCACCTGCTGCAGTCCGCCTTCATGCTGATCGACTGGTGCGACACCCTGCACTTCGAGCTGCGCAGCGACGGCGCGCTGACCCGCGAAGACCTGACCACGCCCCTGCCCGCAGACGATTTGGTGCTGCGGGCCGCGCGGCTGCTGCGCACGCAGGGCGATGCGAAATTGGGCGCACACATCGGCATCGAGAAGCGCGTGCCCGCGCAGGCCGGCATGGGCGGTGGCTCGTCGGACGCCGCTTCCACGCTGCTCGCCCTGAACCGGCTGTGGGGTTTGAACCTGCCCTTGGCCCAGCTCGAAACCCTGGGCTTGCAGCTCGGCGCCGACGTGCCATTTTTTTTACGCGGCCGCAACGCCTGGGTCGAAGGAATTGGTGAGAGAATCACGCCGGTTGAGTTGCCGCCCGGCGACTTTCTGGTGGTCAAGCCGCAGGACGGATTGGAGACCAGAACGATTTTTTCGGATGCCGGGCTGAAACGCGATTTTGCTAGTGCTATAATCTCAGGCTTTGCTGCACATCCTTTTCACTTCGGTGAAAACGTCTTGCAGCCGGTAGCTCAGAGGCTTTGTCCTGCCGTATCGCAAGCGCTGGAATGGCTTGCAGGCAAAGGCCTTAGCGGCAGGATGACCGGCTCGGGAAGTGCGGTGTTTGCACCCCTTCCAAGCGATGGCAAGGAAAGGTTTGCAGGCCAGTCCGCGGTGGTTGACACGTCAGATGTCGACAGCCGGTGGCAGGTACGCAAGTGCAGCAATATGGCGGTTCATCCCTTGTTAGGGTGGGCCACCGCGATGGTTAAAGTGAAAGACTTTTATAATTGAAGCTGCGGCGCAGCTTCATAAAAGTTAATCGGTAGGTCGTGTTTCACGGTCTACCCGTGTAGGGGAGTCGCCAAGTTGGTTAAGGCACTGGATTTTGATTCCAGCATGCGAAGGTTCGAATCCTTCTTCCCCTGCCAAATATGTTGAACGCCGAGGCATGACATAGCGCACAAGGTGCGCGGCAAATGGCGCCCGGGCGTTGGCGTACAGCACAGTTTATTCATCGCCGGAACCCTCATGCAGGCTCATCACACCGATTTCATGGTTTTCACTGGCAATGCCAATCCAGGCATGGCCTCTGAGATCGCCCAGCATCTTGGCATTGCGCTGGGCGCCGCCAACGTCGGCCGGTTCTCCGATGGTGAAGTCACCGTCGAGATCAACCAGAACGTGCGGGCCCGCGACGTTTTCGTGGTGCAAAGCACCTGCGCGCCGACCAATGAAAATCTGATGGAACTGCTGATCATGGTCGACGCCCTCAAGCGCGCCTCGGCCGAACGCATCAGCGCCGTGATCCCCTATTTCGGTTATGCCCGGCAAGACCGCCGTCCGCGTTCGGCCCGCGTGCCGATCACGGCCAAGGTGGTGGCCAACATGCTGCAGGCCGTGGGTGTGGACCGCGTTCTGACCATGGACCTGCATGCCGACCAGATCCAGGGTTTCTTCGACATTCCGGTCGACAACATTTATGCTTCGCCGGTGCTGCTGGGCGATGTGCGCCAGAAGAATTACGAAGACCTGATCGTGGTCTCGCCGGACGTCGGCGGTGTGGTGCGCGCACGCGCCTTGGCCAAGCAGCTCGGTTGCGACATGGCCATCATCGACAAGCGCCGCCCCAAGGCCAATGTCAGCGAAGTGATGCACGTGATCGGCGAAATCGACGGCCGCAACTGCGTGATCATGGACGACATGATCGACACCGCCGGCACGCTGGTCAAAGCTGCCGAGGTGTTGAAGGAACGCGGCGCCAAGAAGGTCTACGCGTATTGCACGCACCCGATCTTCTCGGGCCCGGCCATCGAACGCATCTCCAAGGGTTCGGCGCTGGATGAAGTGGTGGTCACCAACACCATTCCATTGAGCGAAGCCGCCCTGGGATGTTCAAAAATCCGCCAACTCACCGTGGCCCCGCTGATCGCCGAAACGATCCAGCGTATTGCCAACGGTGAGTCGGTGATGAGTTTGTTTTCAGACCAGGACAACCTGTTCTGATCTGAGACAAAAAGCAAGCCCGAGGGGGTGTGGAGATTTCGTAGCGAGCTGGCCAGGCTTGCGTCGAGGACCTGAGCCGTACACCTGTACGACGAGGACCGAAGATGCAAGATCAGCCCGCGCAGCAAAAATACCCACACCTTCTGTCCGGCGCCTGTCGGCTGCATCAATGCGGTCGGGGCGCCGCGGGCTTTTTAAAACGAAGTGGCATTGGTCGCGATGCACTTCAACAGGAGTTGATTATGAAATTCGTCGCTTTTGAGCGCAAC
>JAQGMQ010000319.1 GCA_028292305.1 Rhodoferax sp. | reverse complement strand
AACGACAGCTGCTTCAGCGGCCGGTTGATGAGCCGCGCGATGAGGGCCGCGCCTGCCATCGACAAGGCGCCGGTGGTCAGAAGCCAGATCAGCCAGGTCTTGCCGCCGGCCGGGTTGAACCGCTCGCGGTCCATGTGCAGCCAGTTCGGGTCGCCATTGATGTTGAAACCCACCCACAGCCCCGGCCGGCCGTTGACGCTGCGCGCCACCACGGTGCCCGGGCCGAGCAGACTCTTCAGTTCATCCGCGATGCGTTCGCTCAGGGCGTCGTCGTCGTACGGCAGGAACTTATCGGCCGGCTCGCGCGGCAAAATGCGCACGCCTTCCTGGTCGGCCATGGTCTTGATCAGCGAAATACGGCCGATGCCATCGGCATGCACCAGCGCCGCCCGGCTCAGGTTGACCAACGAGGCGATCTGCTGCGTGGTCTGGATCGCGCGCGGGGTGAACTCGAGCGCCCGCAGCGTCAAGAGCCAGGCCACCATGCTGCCCATCAGCAGCAAGGCCAGCAGGAAAAACGTACGCCAGAACAAGCTAACCACCACCAACTGGCGCGACAGATGCGTTTTCTGCATGTGCGGAAGCAGCGGCGCGGGCGCCGTCGCATCGTAGAGGTCCGGGTGGGTACTCATGCGACGCGGCCGGTTGCGGGGGCGGGAAGCCGATGGGGGAGACGGGGTGGGTGGAGGTGAGCCTGCCAGTGGCGCGGCGCCGGACTCAGTTCGCGCCATCCGGCACGAAAACGTAGCCCACACCCCAGACGGTCTGGATATAACGCGGCGCCGCGGCGTCCACCTCGACCAGCTTGCGCAGGCGTGACACCTGCACGTCCAGGCTGCGGTCGAACGGCTCGAATTCGCGGCCGCGGGCCAGCAGGGCCAGTTTTTCACGCGACAGCGGCTGGCGCGGATGGCGCACCAGGGCCTTCAGCATGGCGAATTCGCCGGTGGTCAGCGGCAGCTCTTCTCCGTTGCGGTTCAGCGTGCGCGAGCCCAGGTCGAAGGCGAACGGGCCGAAGTTGATGATTTCGTTGTCGATCGAAGGGGCGCCGGGCGCTTCCTTGACGGGGCGGCGGCGCAGCACGGCGTGGATGCGGGCCAGCAGTTCGCGGGGGTTGAAGGGTTTGCCGAGGTAGTCGTCGGCGCCCACTTCGAGGCCGACGATGCGGTCGATGTCTTCGCCCTTGGCGGTGAGCATGATGATCGGCGTGCGGTCGTTGGCAGCGCGCAGGCGGCGGCAGATGGACAGACCGTCTTCGCCGGGCATCATCAGATCGAGCACGATGAGGTCGGCCGTGTCGCGCAACATGATCCGGGAAAGCGCCTTGCCGTCTTCGGCAAGCATCACTTCGAAACCTTCCTGCATCAGGTAGCGACGCAGCAGGTCGCGGATGCGGGAGTCGTCGTCCACCACCAAAATCTTGTCGGGACGCGTAGCTGTCTGGTTCATATATTCGGTGCCTGAAATTTGTAACAGCGCCGATTCTGCAACATGTAACAAGCGAATCTCCGGAATAAACCGGCGGTTTGACACACTGTTACAGCTCTTGCACCCCGGCTTGCCACCTTCACCCGCGCGACGTCAGCACCCCGTCAGCTGGCCGCGTTGTGCAACTGGCGCGCGCCAAGCGCCGAGAATGTCCGAAGGCATTTGCCTGTTTTGATAACGCTTCGAAAGGCCAGTTTTTTGAAAATCCATCCCAATACCATCGCACCGGTGCTTCGTCTGCTGGCTGCCGGCGCCATCGCCTGTGCGGCGTCCGCTTCTTATGCCCAGACGCTGCCGGTACCGCAAAACGTGGTGCAGCTCACCGCCAGCGGTACCGTCGAGGTGCAGCAGGACCTGCTCACCATCACACTGAACACCACCCGCGACGGCGCCGATGCGGCCGGCGTGCAGACCCAGCTCAAGCAGGCGTTGGACGGGGCACTGACCGAAGCCAGGAAGACTGCCCAGTCCGGCCAGATGGACGTGCGCACCGGCAACTTCAGCCTGTTTCCGCGCTACGGCAAGGACGGCAAGATCAATGGCTGGCAGGGCACGACCGGGCTGGTGCTCGAAGGCAAGGATTTCACCCGCATCACCACGGCCGCGGGCCGGATCCAGACGCTGACGCTGGCCAACGTCGGCTTCGGCCTGAGCCGCGAGCAGCGCGCCCAGGTCGAGACCGAGGCGCAGAGCCAGGCGATCGAAAGTTTCAAGCTGAAAGCCGGCGAGATCGCCAAGGGTTTTGGCTTCGCGGGCTACACGCTGCGTGAAGTGTCGGTCAATGCCAGTGAACAGGGCGGCATGCCGCCGCGGCCGCGCATGATGGCCATGGAAGCCAAGATGGCCAGCGACGCGCCGGTGCCGGTGGAAGCCGGCAAGACCACGGTGCAGGTCAGCGCGTCGGGCGCGGTGCAGCTGAAGTAGCGCCCGCCTGCAGGCTGCGTCGCGCCAGCACCCGCGCGCGCAGCGTGTCGTAGGTCCAGTTGTAGACGAAGGTGTAGGGCAGGAAGAACAGCGCGATGCCGATGTCGAGCACCAGGGCTTCCCACAGGCTGATGCCCAGCCACCACGCGGCCAGCGGCACGATGGCCGCGACCAGGCCGATCTCGAACAGGGCGGCCTGCACCAGCCGCGCGGCCAGCCCGCGCCTGAAGCCGAGGCGCAGCTGGGCGCGGTCGAACAAGGTGTTGAACAGCATGTTCCACAGCATCGCGATAGTGGAGATCATCACCGTCAGCGCGCCGATGTGCACCAGCGAATAACCCAGCAGCCACGCGCCCGCCGTGGCGCACAACACCACGGCGATCAGCTCGAACAGCAGCGCCTGGAAGAAGCGCTCGCGCATCGATTTGCGCAGGGCGTCAGTGCCAGCGGAAGCCAGCTCGGCCGTATTTTGGATTGGCGAAAAGGAAGGGTCTGAAGCGGTGCAGTGGTTCGTCATGTTTTGATTTTCATCGTAATTATCAATACAATAAAATCAATAACCATCTATTAAATCGATGGATTACGCACCGAGGTCACACCATGCGCCATTCTCCCGAAGCCCTGCTTGCCTTTGTCGAGGCCGCCACGCTGGGCTCGTTTTCGGCCGCAGCCAGGCGCCTGGGTAAAAGCCAGTCCACCATCAGCAGCGCCATCGCCAACCTGGAGATCGACCTGGGCCTGACCCTGTTTGACCGGGGCAGCCGCAAGCCGACGCTCACCGAAGCCGGGCGCATCGCCTTCGGCCAGGTGCAGGAGATCCTGGCCGCGAGCGATCGCCTGGACCGCGCGGCGAGCCGGCTGGCGGGAGGGCTGGAGGCCAA
>JAQGMQ010000281.1 GCA_028292305.1 Rhodoferax sp. | reverse complement strand
TGTTTTGACACACAAATTCACATTTTTTCAGCCGAGAGGTGTTGCAGGCTTGAAAGCGACGGTAACCGGACCGTTCGCTTACCACCGGACTGCTCATTCAGGAATGCCAACGGACGTTGCCCACAGGCTTGAAAAGGGTGCGCCAACCGGTCGTCGCTTTAGCCCGTATCAGTCTAGAAACCATGAACGAAGCAGCACGCCGCACATTGATCAGCGAGAAATATTGGTCCCCAGCAAAATGCCGGGGCGTCAATCAACGGAGAACAGATGACACGCGCCATGCCTGAGAATTAAAGAAACAACTAATTCGATATCTCAATATTTATCGGAATGAACTTGTCAAAAATCGCGACAAAACAAAACACAAAATTCAAAACATTTCTATTATTTCTCAAAACCTAAATATCTCGCTTTTCAAATAATCAGGAACTTATTCTTGGTCCGCATGCCGCCCTGTCGCAAAGCGTAAAAAGACCACATCGAAGAGATTTACCCGGACACCATGCTGTCTTACAACATTCAACCGCCCAAGGCGAGGTAGCGGGGGCCCGCGTGATGAACCACTGCGCCGTCCTGCTTGCCACCTGGCTCTTGCTGATCAGCGCAGCGCCTGCGCGGGGGGAGACTTTGCAGATCGGCCGGGCCGCCAATTCCGCACTGGCCGACATCGCCGAGACGGTCGTCGACGAAGCAGGGCGCCGCGCTGGCGTGCAGTTCGTCTACCAGAAGATGCCGTTGCCCCGGTCCATCAGCATCGCCAACGAAGGCGAGCTCGATGGTGACCTGATGCGCATCCGCAGCGTGGCCGTGCAGTATCCGCAACTCATGCTGGTGCCCACCTCCATCATTGCGGCCGATCTCGGGGTGTATGGCACGGCTGGCACATTGCAACAGAGCAGCCGCGCAGATATTGAAACCATGACCATCGGGATTCCGCGAGGGGTTCCGGTGCTGCGCAAATACACCCAAGGCCTTCAGGTCGTCGAAGCACAAAACTATGCCTCGCTGTTTGAAATGTTGCGTGCCCACCGCTTCGATGTGGTGGTCATGACCCAGGTCGATGCCGATGCGGTGTTGAAGGCGCAGGCCTTCGATGGCCTGATGCGGTGGCCGTATGCCTGGGCCACCGAGCCGCTCTATTTTCTGTTGAACAGAAAACACGCAGAAATCGCAGCCCGGCTTGACCGCGCTTTGGCCACCATGGCGCGTGAGGGCCTGATCCGAAAATACTATCTGGACGGTCTGCGAAAGAATAATATCGATCCGCTGCCCGCACGCTGAAATCAGCGGCCGCTTTGATTATTGTTGCACCGCCCTGACAAATCGCATCGCCACATGTTCGCCACCAATTCGATTCGCTACCGGCTTATCCTGATCTTTCTGGTCGTGATCTCATTGGGCCTGGGCACTTTCGGCGCGTGGAACTACCACGGCAGCAAGACCGAACGCGAACAGGAAATGAACGACCAGCTGGCGGCTGCGGGCTTGCGGCTGGCCACCAGCCTGCCCGTGGCCATCTGGGAATTCAACCAGGACCAGATCGAGCTCATCGTGCGTGCCGAGATGGATTCGGCTTATGTTTCGGGCATACGCGTGCACTACGGTCAGGACAAGTACTTCGGACTGCAGAAGATCGAGGGCGCCGTCTCGGCCATGCCCGCGCCGGGCCAGTCGCCCATGCAGGCGGACTTCGTCAAAAGCGTGAAACTGGAGAAAACAGACGCCGGCGTGGTCAAGGACCTGGGTGAGGTGCAGATCTACGCCACCCGCGCGCGCATCGAGGCCGGGCTCAAACGCGAACTCAACCGGCTGCTGGCGCAAAGCATCGCCGTGAACCTGATCGCCATCGTCGCGCTGTACCTGTCGCTGTCGATCGCGGTGCTGGCGCCCTTGCGCCAGATTCGCGACGCGCTGATGCACATCGCCAGCGGAGACGCCAACCTCGGGCTGCGCCTGCCCGAAAACAAGACCCGCGAGTTCGCCGAGGTGTCGGATAGTTTCAACACCTTCGTGACGAAGCTGGAGCGCGTGATGGGCGGCTCCATCGACGCGGTGCATGCCGGCATCAAGGACATTTCGAACGGCGACCTGGGTACGCCCATCGTGCTGCACGACAACGACCACGACAGCATCCTCGGGCGTCTGGCGGTGATGCGCGACAGCCTGAGGCGCATCAATGAAAACGAGCAGATAGCCGCGGGCGAGCTGCTGCGGGCCAACCACCTGGCCAACCAGGCACTGGAACTGACGCAGTCGGGCCAATGGCACGTGCGCCGTGACGATCTCGACGCCATTTATTATTCCGAACGCACCGCCCGTCTGCTGGGCGAGGAGTTGCGCCCGCCCCACTGGAAGTACGACGCGCGCACCGAGCTGTGGGGCCGCATGCACGCGGCCGACGCGCTGCTGGCCGAGGCCGCGCACCAGAATCTGCGTGACGCGCGCGCCGGGCAGGTGCCGGTGTTCGACGCCACCTACCAGTACCGCCGTCCAGCCGACGGGCGCGTGGTCTGGATCCATACGCTGGGCCACGTGGAGCGTGGTGCCGACGGCGCCGCCGGCGACATCTTCGGCGTGAGCCAGGACATCACTGCCATCAAGGAAGCCGAGATCGCCATCACCCTGGCCAGGCACGCCGCCGAGGATTCGAACCGCGCCAAGTCCGACTTCCTGGCCAACATGAGCCACGAGATCCGAACGCCGATGAACGCCATCATCGGCATGTCGAGCCTGGCCCTGAACACCGACCTCAACCCCAAGCAGAAGAACTACATCGAAAAGGTCTACCTGTCGGCCCACAACCTGCTGGGCATCATCAACGACATCCTCGATTTCTCGAAGATCGAGGCCGGCAAGATGGACATGGAGATCGCCAACTTCCAGCTCGACGACGTGCTGGAAAACCTGGCCAACCTGCTCGGCTCCAAGGCCGATGACAAAGGTGTCGAATTCCTGTTCGATGTGGACCCCGAGCTTCCCACCGCGCTGGTCGGCGACCCGTTGCGCCTGGGCCAGGTGCTGCTGAATCTGGCCGGCAACGCGCTCAAGTTCACCTCCGCGGGTGAGATCGTCGTGGGCGTCAAGAAGGCGGAGGAGGGCGTTGGCGGGTCGGGCCCGGTGCCCGAAGCATCCAGCCAGGTGGGCCTGCATTTCTGGGTGCGCGACACCGGCATCGGGCTGGCACCCGAGCAGATCGGCCGGCTGTTCAAGGCCTTTACGCAGGCCGACACCTCGACCTCGCGCAAATACGGCGGCACCGGGCTCGGGCTCACCATTTCCAAGACGCTGACCGAGCTGATGGGCGGCCGGCTGTGGGTCGAAAGCGAGCCTGGCGCCGGCAGCACCTTCCATTTCACGGCGCAGTTCCAACGCCAGGCCGAGCAGGACTTCGAACGCCGCAAGGCCCGCCGGCCCGACTTCCAGCAGACGCGCGTGCTGGTGGTGGACGACAACGAAAGTGCGCGCATGATCCTGGCGCACATGAGCACCGCCTTCGGGCTGCAGGTCGACATGACCGACAACGGCGGCAGCGCGGTTGCGCTCACGGCGCTGGCCCATGAAAAGGGCCGGCCCTACGACATGATCCTGCTCGACTGGATGATGCCCGAGCTGGACGGCATCGCCACCGTGAAGCGGATGCAGGCGCAGACGGGTGTCACACTGCCGAAGGTGGTGATGGTCACGGCCTATGGGCGAACGGAGGCGCTGCATGCGGCCCAGCAGTCGGGCGTGGGCATTCAGCACGTGCTGACCAAGCCCGTGACCGCGTCCACGCTGTACGAGACCTTCAGCAAGGTGATCGGCAACGAAGCCTTCGTGGAAAAGGCGCGCCAGGTGGTGCAGCGCGAATCGATCCGCGAAAGCGCCTCCAGGCTGCGCGGCCTGAAGCTGCTGCTGGTCGAAGACAACGAGATCAACCAGGAACTGGCGATGGACCTGCTGAGCAATGCCGGCGTCGAAGTGGTGGTGGCCAACAACGGCCAGGAGGCGATCGACCAACTGGCCCTGCACACCTTCGACGCGGTGCTGATGGACTGCCAGATGCCCGTGATGGATGGCTACACCGCGACTTCCATCCTGCGGCAGAACCCGGCCTATGCCGAGCTGCCCATCATCGCCATGACGGCCAACGCCATGAGCAGCGACCGCGAGCGCGTGCTGGCCGTGGGCATGAACGACCACATCACCAAACCACTCGACGTGACCACCATGTTCGCCACCATCGCCAAGTGGGCCAAGCCCAGGCAGCAGGCGGAAGATGCCGATCCGGTCGACCATGCGTCGGGCGGCACCGAAGCCGTGGTCGATGTTGCCTCGGCGCTGCAAGCCCGCCGTACGCGCACGGCGGGGCCGGGTGCGCAGGCCGCGCAGGATGCTTCGATGGCCGACCTGCCGGGCATCCAGGTGCGCGCGGGTTTGCGTGTCATGTCGGGCAACGTGCCGTTCTACCAGCGCATGCTGCGCAAGTTCGCCGACAGCGAGCGCGACTTCGTGGCCCAGTTCGAGGCGTCGCTGGTCGCCGCCGACGCGGGCGCATCCACCCGTGCCGCGCACACGCTCAAGGGCCTGGCCGGCAACCTGGGCGCGCGCCGGTTGCAAGAGTGCGCTGGCGCGCTCGAACAGGCCTGCATGGCCACACCGCGCGCCGGCGGTGTCGGCGGCGGCACCGCCAGCGCCGAGATGACGCGGTTGCTCGAGGCCGTGGGCACCGAGCTGGCGGTGGTCGTTGAAGGCATCGACCGGCTGGTGCCCGCCAGCGGCGAGGGCACGCCGGCACCGGCGGCCAACGCCATGCGTGATGCGTCCGAGCTGTCGGCCACCGAGCGGCAGGCCATCGCCGCCACGCTGAGCGAGCTGGCCACCCTCATCGACAACAGCGACGCCGACGCCATCGACAAGGCCGCCGAATGCCTGGAGCGGCTGAAAGGCACGACGCTGCGCTCGATGGGCCACACACTGGGCGTGGCGTTGCAGGACTACGATTTCGAAAAGGCTGCGGACAGCCTGGCGCTGATCCGTCGCGCGTTAGGCTGAGCGCTGGCCCGGCACTGGCACTGGCACTGGCGAGGGCGGCTCGAAGACGAAGCCCACCCCGTAGACCGAGCGAATCCATTCATGTTGCCCGTCGCGCTGCGTCAATTTGCGGCGCAGGTTCTTGATGTGGCTGTCGATGGCGCGTTCACTGGCGTCCAGGTCGTCGGCATAGGCCAACGCGAGCAGCTGGCTGCGCGCGTAGATCCGGCCAGGTTGGCGGGCCAGTGTCTGCAGCAGGACGAATTCCTTGCGCGTCAGGCCGAGCTCAACGCCCTGCAGGCTGGCGAGTCCGCGCTCCGCATCCACCACCAGGCCGGACGATGCCGTCGCCGGCAACCGATGGACCGCGCTGCGGCGCAGCACGGCCTTGACCCGCGCGACCACTTCGCGCGGCGAAAACGGCTTGCAGATGTAGTCGTCGGCGCCCAGGTCCAGCCCGATCAGCCGGTCGACTTCCTCGACGCGCGCCGTGAGCAGGATCACCGGCAGCGTGCGTGACTGCCGGAGCGTGCGCAGCACGGAGAGGCCGTCGCGGCCGGGCAGCATCACGTCGAGCAGCACCAGGTCCGGCGCCGCTTCGGTGATCGCCTGCAGGGCCGCCTCGCCGTCCGCGAAATGCCGCGCGGCGAAGCCTTCGGCGCGCAGGTAGTCGACGAGCACTGCGGCGATGTCGGGCTCGTCTTCGACGACGAACACCATGCTGGCGGAGACTGCCCGGCTGTCGCCGGTCACCGGCGTAACGTCGTGTGGCCGCACCGCGGCGCGAGCTGGCTCGGGGCGGCCCGACGCGGCGCTCATGTCGGCTCCAGCGGCAGGACCAGCGTCGTCCACAGTCCACCCAGCTGCGAGGCCTGCACGCTGATGCGCCCGCCATGCGCCTCCACCAGCGCCTTGCAGATCGCCAGGCCGAGACCCGAGCCGCCCAGGTCGCCGGCCACGCGGCTGCGCGAGGCCTCGCCGCGGTAGAAGCGGTCGAACAAGCGCGGCAAGTCTTCGGCGGCCGGGCCGGGCGCCGTGTCCTGGATGTCGATGCGGATCACGCGCGCGGCCGTGTCTTGCACCACCGCGGCGGTCAGCACCACCCGGCCGCCGGCATCGGTGTAGCGCAGGCTGTTTTCCAGCAGGTTGCCGAACACCTGGCCCAGCCGGCGCGCGTCGGCCAGGACCAGCGGGCCGCGGCTGCCTGTCTCCGCAGTCAGCGCCTGCAGGCCCTCCGGTTCCAGTGCGATGCCGGCCGCAGAGAAGCGCGGCGCCATGGCGCCAGCCGCCTCCAGCAGCAGCGCGATCACCGGCACCGGGGCCAGTTGCAGCGGCGGGCCGCCGGGTTCCTGCAGGCTCAGCCGCAGGTCGTCGACCAACTGGCCCAGCCGCATCACCTGGCGGTGCAGCCGCGCGGCGGTGGCCTCGCCGTAGGGACGCACGCCGTCCTGCAGGGCTTCGATCTCGGCCCGCATGGCGGCCAGCGGCGTGCGCAGCTCGTGGGCCACGTCGGCCAGCCAGCGTTGGCGCGAAGCGTCCACGCCGGCCAGCCGCGCGGCCATGGCGTTGAACGTGCGGGTGAGTAACGCCAGCTCGTCGCTGCCGCGCAGCGCCACCTGGGTGTCGAGCCGTCCCGCGGCCACTGCTTCGGCGCCCAGCATCAACTGGCGGATCGGCGCAAGCCAGCGCTTCGCGAATTGCCACGAGATCAGCAGCGCCAGGAGCAGGCCGGCCAGCCCGGTGGTCACGACGAAGCCGAGCTGCTGCGCGATGAAGGCCCGGCCAGCTTCGGTCTGCGTGCTCTGCAGCGGCGCCAGCGCCAGATAGCCGACGGCGCGTCCCTGGTAAGTCAGCGGCTGGCGAATTGCGCGGCCCAGGTCGACCCGCGCGCCGGCCAGCACTGTCGCCGCGGCGTCCAGCACGGCCAGCCGCTGGTACACCGAGTCGGGCCGGCCACGGGGATCGCCAGGCGCGTCCGGCGGCGGGGGCGGCGCGTGGCGGTCGGGCAGCAGGTCGACCTGGGGCAGGGGCCGCGGACCGGGCCCGCCCGGTCCTTCGGAACCCCATGATCCACCGGGCTCGCCGGGTCTGCCGGGTTCGCCGCGGCCAGGGTCGCCCGGCCCGCGGTCTCGGCCATCGGGCGGTGCCAGGCCAGGCAGCGGCGGCCCGCGGTCGAAACGCATCTTGTCGCCATCGCGCTGCCGCGGCATCTGCAGGCCGAACCAGGCGTCCGGGTCGGCTTGCAGAAACGTCCAGCTGCCTTTTTCCGCATAGGCCTGCTCCAGCCGCAGCGCGAGCCAGTCGAGGCGGCTGAGTTCGATTTCCGCCACATAGTCGCCGAGGTTGCGCTGCAGGCCCAGGCGCGTCAGCCCGACGAACACCGCCAGCAGAGCCACCAGCAACAGCGTCAGGGCCAGGAAGAACTTGCGCTGCAGCGTGAGGCGGAACATGCGCCGCATGTTAGCGCCCGGGTGCGTGCCGCTGCGTTCATCGGGACGCGCGCCTGTGGTCGGCATGGACGTAGGCGTGGACACCTGGCCTGGTGTTTCGCTCTGAGACACGGCATCAATTGACGGGCGGCGGGCCGCCCGGGCCGCCGGGCGGGGCACCTGCGGGCCGGGCCGCCAGAACGCCGTTCACCAGTTCGCAAGTGCCGCTCACGGTTTCGCCACGGCGGCCGGTGAAGCTGACCTGAACGCCCGCCGACTTGCCGGCGCAGGCGGCCACCGCCTCGGGTGGCGGGCCCGGCGGCGCGCCGGGTGGCCCGGCGTCGGCTGCGTGGGCGGTGCCGGCGATCAGCCATGCCGCCAGCATGGCGTTGACCACGCTGAAGCCACGCGGCTTCATGCGGCCACTCCCACCGACAGCGTCGCCGCATAACCCGCGCTGGCGCTGCCGGTCACGGCGGCCATCTGCAGACTGGTGCCGTCGCTGAAAACGTTGTCGCTTGCATAACCGATGGCCGCCAGGTTGCGCACGCTGGCGCTGTAGCCGCTGGTGGCATAGGCCTCGTTCAGCGTGACCAGCGGGAAGGTGAATTGCGAGGTCTTGGCCTGGTCGCCCGCGGGGTTGCTGGTGGCCGTGGCCAGGGTCTTGTAGACCTCGAAGTGGATGTGCGTCATGCGGCCCGAATAACAGCCGGGGAAGATGGTGGTGAATTGCACCTGGCCGTTGGCGTCGCTCACCTGCACGCCGCGCAGGTAGTTCTCGTTGGTGATGCCGGCGCCGTACATCGAATATTCGCCATCACGCGTGCAGTGCCACAGGTACACCGCGTAGCCCGTGAGCGCGGCGCAGCCCGAGGCATTGACCAGCGTCAGCGTGACGGTCAGCGGCAGGCCCGGCGCGGTGCTGGCCGAGCCGACGATGGACGCGCGGATGTCGCTGCGCACGATGCCCGACAACAGCAGCGCGTTGGCCACGCTGCCGTTGCTGCTGTTGCTGCCGTCGCCGGGGTAGGGGCCTGCGGTCTCGGACGGGATTTCGGCCACGCAGGTGCCGGTGGTGGCCGTCGTGGTAGTCGCGGCGGTGGTGCCGGTCGAAGTCGTCGTGGTGGCCGCGGTCGTGGTTGAGGCGGTGCTGCTGTCGCTGCCGCCGCCGCCACAGGCCGCCAGTCCCCACAGCGCCAGCGAATTCGCCGCACCCAGGCCGAGCCAGCGCAGCACCTGCCGGCGGTCGGGTGCGGTGGCGATCAGCGTCTGCAGGTCATCGCTGAGGCCCTTGCCGTGGAGAGGAGGGGGGCGCGTCGCACCGGAATGGGTGTCGGGCAGAGGTTGTGCTTGCATCGTGGGCTCCGGGTCGAACAGGGAAGCTCCGAGTCTGCAAAGCAATATGGGAGAAATCTGGGAGAACGGCGATGGGCGTGCAAAGCCGCCGCCCGCGCGGGCGACCTGCGCTCAACCAGGCTTTTGGCGCCCCTGCTTCGCCCCCGTTTGGAGAGCAAGGTGCACAGTGGCCGCAGCGTGCCCCCTTCGACTGCGCATGTAACAAGCCGCAGTCCGGCCAGGCCCACCGACGGGCGCGCTTAAACTCACGCCCTTTCTCCGTCCGCCTTTCAGACTTCGACCTTTTCGACACCTCTCATGCAGAAAATCATTCGCCAGCTCGCCGCAGAAATCAAGGTCCGCGAAGAACAGATCAAAACCGCCGTCGACCTGCTCGACGGCGGCGCCACCGT
>JAQGMQ010000247.1 GCA_028292305.1 Rhodoferax sp. | reverse complement strand
CGAAAGCATGCGCGGCATTTTTCTGGAAGCTGGGACTAGATGCGACCCATGACCAGCAGGATCACCAGGATCAGCACCACCAGGCCGACACCGCCGCTGGGCCCGTAGCCCCACGACCGGCTGTGGCCCCAGCTGGGCAGGACACCGATGAGGATCAGGATCAGGACGATCAGGAGAATCATTGAAATGGACATGGCGCGTTTCCTCTTCCGTTGTTGTTTATAGGCGCCATGGTCGCGGCGCAGGGAAAGCCTGTCAGCCGGTGTCCGCCGCGCGACACGGTCAGGGTTTTCCTACGGGGCACATCGTGCACAGTTGACTAAGCTTGCCGGTTGCATTCGCAGCGCTTACAGCTGTGTACACACCTCGCACCCGTTCGTCTGTCCAGGAGATCTTTTTGACCGCTCGCCGCCAATTCCTCGCCACATCCGCCACCTTGCTCGCCAGCGTGGCCGCACCTTCCATCGTGCGCGCGCAGGGCTATCCCGCCCGCCCTATCCGCTACATCTGCCCCTGGCCGGCCGGTGGTTCCACCGACGCGGTGATCCGCTCGATCTGCGACAGCGCCGGCCGGATCCTCGGCCAGACCATCATCGTCGACAACAAGCCCGGTGCCGGCGGCATGCTGGGCGCGATCGAGCTGGTGAACGCCAAGCCCGACGGCTACACGTTGTCGCAGTTGCCGTTCGGCGTGTTCCGGTTTCCGCACATGCAGAAGACCAACTACGACCCGCTGAAAGACTTCACCTGGATCGCCTGCCTGACGGGCTACACCTTCGGCCTGGTGGTGCCCAGCAGCTCGGCCATCAAGAGCGTCAAGGACCTGGTCGACTACGCCAAAGCCAACCCCGACAAGTTCACCTACGGCTCGACCGGCACCGGCACCAGCCCGCATCTGGCGATGGAAGAATTCAGCGCCAAGGCCGGCATCAAGCTGACGCATGTGCCGTTCAAGGGCAACGCCGACAACATGCAGGCCGTGCTCGGCGGCCACACCATGGCCGCTACCGACGCCACCGGCTGGGGCCCGTATGTGGAATCGGGCCGGCTGCGCCTGTTGGCCACCTATGGCAGCAAACGCACCAAGCGCTGGCCCAACGTGCCCACGCTCGACGAGCTGGGCTACCAGACGGTGTCGGATTCGCCTTTCGGTGTGTGCGGCCCGAAGAACATGGACCCGGCCATCGTGAAGACCATCCAGGACGCGTTCAAGAAAACCCTGGACGACGCCAACGTGATCGCCACGTTCGACAAGTACGACCAGACCGTGATCTACAAGGACACGGCGGCCTACACCAAGTTCGCGCACGACACCTTTCTGTCGGAAAAGGCGACCATCGAGCGGCTGGGCCTGGCCAACAAGGGCGGCTGAACCGGCAGCGAAGGTTCGGGCCACCGACCGCGGGCGGCCCGGCGTCTCTATTCCTCGATCAGCACCAGCATCGCACCCACGCTGGCCAACGCCAGCGGCAACTGCCATGGGCTGCGCGATTTTTCGCCCTGGGTTGCCGACACCGTGGGCAGCCGGTGGCCGAACTTGGGCCGGCGGGCGTCGAGGATGCGGGCCGGACCGTGCTCGCGGGTCAGCCTGTCGGTGAGGGCGTGCAGCGGGCCGCTGGCCACCACGGCCTGGACCGCGTCGCCGCGCGACTCCAGCACAGGCGCCAGGGTTTGCATGGCGGCGTCGGCCCACTGCTGGCGCCAGTCGTCGCGGGCGCTTTGCGGCACCCACTTGCCGGCGTTCCTGGTCATGCGGGGCGTGCAGGCCACCAGCACCCACTGCGTGCGGCGTCCGGTCAACAACATGGGCTGCAGCTGCCCCAGCGCATAGGTGGCGTCGTCGACGTACACGATGATCTTGTCCATGAAATTCTCCTTCTGAAATGACGGGGCAGGGGATACGAACGCGGGAACCTCGGGCGCCGACGGCAGCGCCGCAATGGCCGTGGGCGTGCTGGCTGGCACCCCGGGAACAAGGGCGGCTTCGACCTCGGCGTGCTGCAGCGCTGCCAACTCTTCGTTGCGGTTGCGCGTTGCACGGCAACGCCGCGTGGCCCACGCGCCGGCCGCAAGCACACCGACGATCGCCACCCCGAAGACAGCCCAGCGGGCAAGCTCTCCATACGGCGCGGCAGGCCCGAACACCGACGCCAGCCAGGGCTCGTCGACGATCATCTTGGACGCGGTGTAGGCCAACACGGCCGAGCCGATCTGCACGATGACGGGGAAGCGCTCGACCAGCTTCAGCACCACCGAGCTGCCGAACATCACGATGGGCACGCTCACCAGCAGGCCGATGATCACCAGGTCCATCGCGCCGTGGGCCGCGCCGGCCACACCGATCACGTTGTCCACCCCCATCAGCGCGTCGGCAATGACGATGGTGCGCATGGCGCCCCAGAAGGTGCTGGCGACTTCGCCGTGTTCCTTGTCGCTGTCCTGCTCGGCGAGCAGCTTGTAGGCGATCCACAGCAGGCCCAGCCCGCCGACCAGCAACAGGCCGGGCACCTTCAGCAGCCAGACCACGCCCACCGTCATCAGCGAACGCACGACGATGGCGCCCATGGCGCCGAAGAAGATGGCTTTTTTCTGCAGGTGGGCCGGCAGGTTGCGCGCGGCAAGGGCAATGACGATGGCGTTGTCCCCCGCCAGCACCAGATCGATAAGCACGATCGACAGCAAGGCCGACCACCACGGCACGGACATGAATTCCATACGGTTCTCCCAAAATCGCTTCGAACGGCGACCCGGAGGCTGGTGTGGTGGTTGCTGGCGGGGCGGCGGCGTTGATGCGCCGCGATGTACCGCGTCCATGCTTCGACCATCACCCGGCAAACGGGTCTCGATCGAAGGTCTGGCTCGGCATGGTGTCGTGCATGTGTGCCCGACCCGACCGGAAGTTTTCACTTCGTGTTGACGGCCTGGTCGTCACGCCGACAGCGACTCCGATTTTTCGGGCCTCCCTGGCTGTCGACGTTGGGAGCTACTCCCCTTCGTGGAAGCGATTGAAGCATGGAAGGCGGGCCTTTCGCAACACAAAAAATAGGGGTTTGCCCGAGCCGCCGCACCGCGCCCTGCACCGCGCGCCACCACGCGTTCCACCACGGGTTCACACGCGGTTGTCACGGCTCGGTCACGCACGAGGGTTATGGTCCAGCGGCACTTACCCACCCTGGCGCCTGACATGCACACCCTCGCCGACCCTTCGCTTCTTGCGCCATCCACCGTGGACCCGCCGGCGCTGGCCAGCATGGCCGCCCGCATGCGGCTGCGCATGGGCGAGCTCGGCCGGCTGATGCAGGGCCAGGCCTTGTTTCCGGTGTTCCAGCCGATCGCCAATGCCGAGGACGGCTCGGTCTATGCCCACGAGGCGCTGATCCGGGGGCCGGTCGACACACCGCTGCACGGGGCCGAGGCGTTGTTTCGCGTGGCACGCGAGGAAGACGTGGTCATCGACTTCGAGCTGTTCTGCGTCGAGCTGGCGCTGTCGCACTGGGGCCGGCTCAACCAGCCCGGGCGGCTGTTCGTCAACATCAGCGCCGGCGCGCTGGTGCAGGTGGTGCGCAAACGCGGGCGCAACACGCTGATCGACTATGTGCGCGGCTTCGGCATTTCGCCGCGCATGCTGGTGTTCGAGATTACCGAGCACGAACGTGTGTCGGACATGGCAGCCCTGGTGGCCGTGGTGCAGGAGGTGCGCTCCACCGGTGCCGGTGTGGCGCTCGACGACTTCGGCGACGGTCGCTCCAGCCTCCGGCTGTGGTCGGAGCTGCGACCCGACTACGTGAAGATCGACAAGTATTTCAGCAAGGACATCAGCCTGCATGCCGACAAGCTGCAGACGCTGCGCGCGCTGAAGCAGATCGCGGTGGTGTTCGGCACCGTGCTGGTGGCCGAAGGCATCGAAACCGAGGAAGACCTGCGTGTGCTGCGTGACCTGTGCATCGGCTACGGCCAGGGCTACCTGCTGGGCCGGCCCGCTCGCGAGCCGCGGCTGCAGATCCGCGACGAGGCCATGGTCGCACTGAGCGACCAGCGCGTCACCGTGCTGCCCGAGTTGCGCCGGGCCTCACATGCCGGGCGGCTGCGCAGCCTGTCGATCATGCACGCGCCCACCGTGAGCCCGCAGACCAGCAACAACGACGTGGAGGCGATCTTCCACGCGCATCCCGAGTTGCACGCCGTGGCCGTGGTGGACGAAGGCCGGCCCGTGGCCATCATGAACCGCCAGGTCTTCATGCAGCATTACGCGCAGCAGTATTTCAAGGAAATCTTCGGCCGCAAACCCTGCCTGCTGCACGCCAACCACGCGCCCCGGCTGGTGGAGCGCGACCATGACGTGGACGACCTGGTGGGCATCCTCACCTCGCAAGACCAGCGCTACCTGGTCGACGGTTTCATCGTCACCGACAACGGCCGCTACGTGGGCCTGGGCACGGGCGAGCAGCTGGTGCGTTCGGTGACCGAGGTGCGGCTCGAAGCAGCGCGGCACGCCAACCCGCTGACGTTCCTGCCGGGCAACATCCCGATCAGCCAGCACATCGAGCGGCTGCTGCAGGGCGGGGCGGAGTTCGTCGCCTGCTACGCCGACCTGAACAGCTTCAAGCCCTTCAACGACCACTACGGCTACTGGCGCGGCGACGAGATGATCCGCCTGGTGGCCAAGGTGATGGTGGCGCATTGCGACGCGCAACGCGACTTCGTGGGCCACGTGGGTGGCGACGATTTCGTGATCCTGTTCCAGAGCAGCGACTGGCAGCCGCGCTGCGAACGCATCGTCGACGAGTTCAGGACATTGGCACTGGCCCTGTTCGACGAAGCCGCGCGGCTGGCCGGCGGCATCGAAGCCGAAGACCGCGACGGCAGCCTGCGCTTCTTTCCGTGCACCACGCTGTCGATCGGCGCGGTGCGCATCCGCCGCGGCGCCTGCCAGAACGCCGAGGAAGTGGCCACGCTGGCCGCGCTGGCCAAACACGACGCGAAGCGCGCCGGCGCCGGCCTGCTGGTCCGCGCCGGTTGACTTACAGCTTGGCCAGGCGCGCCAGTGCGGTCTTCAGCGTCTCGTCCTGCTTGCCGAAGCAGAAGCGCACCACGCGCTGGTCGAACTGGTTGCCGTATAATGCCGACAGCGGGATCGCCGCAACGCCGATCTCCGAGGTGAGCCACAGGCAGAACTCGGATTCGTTCATCGACGACGCCGATGCAATGCCGGAGATGTCGACGCACTGGAAATAGCTGCCCTCGCTGGGCAGGATCTTGAAGCGGGTAGCGGCCAGGCCTTCGCGGAACAGATCGCGCTTGCGCTGGTAGAACGCGGGCAGTTCCAGGTAAGGATTCGGGTCGGCCATGTAGTGGGCCAGGCCGTACTGCATCGGCGTGTTGACCGTGAACACGTTGAACTGGTGCACCTTGCGGAATTCGGCGGTGAGTGACGCCGGCGCGGCCACGGTGCCGACCTTCCAGCCGGTCACGTGGTAGGTCTTGC
The DNA here is from genome assembly GCA_028292305.1 of Rhodoferax sp. GTDB lineage: Bacteria > Pseudomonadota > Gammaproteobacteria > Burkholderiales > Burkholderiaceae_C > Rhodoferax_B. Next base: position 813 of record JAQGMQ010000247.1, on the reverse strand, counting down.
CGAAGCTGGACACGATGAAGGCGCGTGCGGCCAGGCTCGGGTAACGCGCGACGCTTTCATGCTGGCGCTGGTCGAACACCATGTGTTCATAGACCTCGTCGCTGATCAGCAGCGTCTCGGTGGGCGCCAGCAACTCCTGCAGCTTCAGCATGTCCTCACGCGACCAGATGGTGGCGCTGGGGTTGTGCGGCGAGTTGATCAGGATGGCGCGCGTCCTGGGGTTCAGCGCGGCCGATATCTTGTCGAAGTCGGGCCGGAACGTGCCCGGCGTGAGCGGCACACGCACCACGGTGCCGCCGGCCAGCTCGATGTTGGGCACATAGCTGTCGTAGCAGGGCTCGAGCACGACGACCTCGTCGCCCGCGCGCACCACGGCCAGGATGATGGTGATGATGGCCTGGGTGGCACCGGCGGTGACGGTGATCTCGGTGGCCGGGTCAAAACGGTAGCCATGCAGCGCTTCGATCTTGGCCGCCACCGCCTGGCGCAGCGGCAGGATGCCCGGCATCGGCGGGTACTGGTTCTGGCCGCTGGCCATGGATTCGGTCACGGCCTGCACCAGCTTCGAGTCGCAGTTGAAATCGGGAAAGCCCTGGCCAAGATTGACCGCGCCTTTTTCGGTGGCCAGCGCCGACATCACGGTGAAGATGGTGGTGCCGACGGCCGGGAGCTTGGTCTGCAGGTGCGGGGTGCGGATGGCGGTGGTTGTGCTCATGGTTGTGAATCAGAGTTCGTAATCGTTGACGTGGCCGTTCATGGCTTTCGCGACCAGATTGCGGTCGAGCCGGTCGCTCAGCAGCTCGGCGACCTCCC
>JAQGMQ010000149.1 GCA_028292305.1 Rhodoferax sp. | reverse complement strand
TTGGCCTTGAGCACGCGGGCCAACGCCATATGGGCAACGTGCACCAGCCAGCGCATCTTGTGCTGGTTCTCCGCAAGCTCGGCCGACGTGAGCGCTTGACTCGATCGGGTCAGCGTCAGCATGCCCCCGACACCCACGCCGTCCAGACTCGATTGCGCCCAGCCTACTTTCAGGCCAAAGGATTGCGCCTCTTCCCACAGCGTTTTGACATGCTCGAACAAGCGGTTGGTCCACACCAGCGGTGCCTGCGACCTGCGACAGTGCAACACGGTCGGGTCGATGTGGAGGTAGCCCGCTTGCGCATAACGGTCACGCCAGGCCTGCGGGTAGTTGTCGAGCAAGACCGTCCTGGGGTTGCTCATCGGAAGCGGGGCTCTGAACCCATAGGCCACCCGCTCAAACCCGAGTGCCCAGGCGGCGGCCTCGATGCGCGCGAAGATTTCGCGCTCGCACAACGCATCCTCGGTGACGCTGAGCAGATCTTCCTGCCAGCTTTTCATGGGACGCTCCGTCGCTGACGCGATGCACCGTGGGCGTGGAAATTGGAAGACTGTGCCACGAACAGGAAGGCTGGCACCGAATGGGCCGACACGGTGGAATCCTGGATCACAAGGCCCCTCGGACGGACGCCACGTTGACGTGTTGAAGCGGTGCCCGTGACGGTGGTCAAGTAATTGGTATGATTCCACATAGATACCAATTATAACAAATCGACACCAAACGAGTAGATATCACATAGCTGATTCCGATTTATGACGCCGTTCATTGCCCCGTCGAGAAGTACAACTTGTTCGGACGCTCAACCGCCGGCAACGCTACACACCCAGCTGCATCAACATCTTTTCGATCGTCTGCAGCAACTCAAAGTTCGGCCAGTGCATGGAAGCATCTCCCACCTCTGTTTTTGCGAGATGAAAGCCCGCCACGAATACCGCCAACAAGACCCATCGCCTCAGGTACATGCAACTCCTTTTACTTGCCGCCGCGTGGAGTCCCCACCTTGGTTCTGAAAATTTCGAGTTTTTCGGAACGATTAATTTCAACCTGTCGACCAAGCCCTTTTCCGTCTTCGGTGCCAAAGTGTCTTTGATTCGTGGCAGCGCAGTAACCTGCCAACATTGGGAGGTACGCCGTCACCATTCGAAAAAACAAGCAGGCGCGCCGCACTCACCAACGGTTGCATCCAGCCAAAAAAGACCGGTGCCGCCGAGGCACAATGGCGGGTTTTTAAAACTGTCGCGCAGGTGACAATTCCCAAATGGAGACAGACATGACTGCTTTTCAGGACGCCGATCCGTCCATCACCGCGCTGGCCCTGCGCGATGCGCGCTACGCCGTGCAAGAAGACGTGGGCCAGGGGGATCTGACCGCCTCGCTCGTGCCGCGGGGCGAGGCCCGGGCCCTCGTGGTTGCGCGTGAGGCCGCGGTCATCTGCGGCGCGCCTTGGGTGGAGGCGGTGGTGCACACGCTCGACCCTTCGGCACAGATCACCTGGCATTGCCGCGAAGGCGAACGCTGCGCCCCGGACCAAAACGTGGTGGAGATCCGCGGCGATGCGCGCGGCCTGCTCACGGCCGAGCGCACGGCGCTCAACTTTCTGCAGTTGCTCAGCGCGGTGGCGACCAAGACAGCCGTCTACGTGGACGCCGTGCGCGGCACACGCGCGCAAATCGTCGACACGCGCAAGACCGTGCCCGGCCTGCGGCTGGCGCAGAAATACGCGGTGCGCACCGGGGGCGGCACGAACCACCGCATCGGCTTGTTCGACGCGATCCTCATCAAGGAAAACCACATCGCCGCCGCCGGTGGCATCCGCGCCGCCATGGCCGCGGTGGCGCAGGTCACCGCGCCGATGCAGTTCGTCGAGCTCGAAGTGGAAACGCTGAACGAGCTGGACGAAGGCCTGGCGGCCGGCGCCCGCATGATCCTGCTCGACAACATGGACCTGCCCACGCTGCGCGAGGCCGTGCGCCGCAACGACGCGATGGGCGACCAGCGCGCGGTGCTCGAGATTTCGGGTGGCGTGACGCTGCAGAGCGTGCGTGCGCTGGCCGAGACGGGGGTCGACCGCATCTCGGTCGGCGGGCTCACCAAGGACGTGAAGGCGATCGACTTCTCGATGCGTTTTCAGGCGGCCTGAACATGCAGGCTTCCCTCATCGACGTCGACTACGAACAGCCGACGCAGGCGGCCCTGTCGGCCCTGCCCGTCCTGTCGGCACAAGGCGCTGCCTGCGACACGCGCCATGCCTGGGCGCGCGTGCCGGCCGAGCCCTCGCCCACCGAACGCGCCGCCTTGAAGGCACGCATCCGCCGCCTGCTGCGCGAACGCAACGCCGTCATGGTGTCGCACTACTACGTGCACCCCGACCTGCAGGATCTGGCCGAGGAAACCGGCGGCCTGGTCAGCGATTCGCTGGAGATGGCGCGCTTCGGCCGCGACCATGCGGCCCAGACGCTGGTGGTGTCCGGCGTGCGTTTCATGGGCGAGACGTCGAAGATCCTGTCGCCCGAAAAACGCGTGCTCATGCCCGACCTGGACGCCACCTGTTCGCTCGACCTGGGTTGCCCGGCCGACGCCTTCAGTGCGTTCTGCGACCAGCATCCCGACCGCACCGTGGTGGTCTACGCCAACACCAGCGCGGCCGTGAAGGCGCGTGCCGACTGGCTGGTCACCTCGAGCTGCGCACTCGACGTGGTGGGCGCGCTGCATGCCCAGGGCCGCAAGATCCTGTGGGCGCCCGACCGGCACCTGGGCGACTACATCCAGCGGCAGACCGGCGCCGACATGCTGCCGTGGCAGGGCGCCTGCATCGTGCACGACGAGTTCAAGGCGCTGGAACTCGAGCTGTTGATGCGGTCGCACCCCGGCGCACGTGTGCTCGTGCATCCCGAATCGCCGGCCGACGTGATCGCGCTCGCCGACGCCGTGGGCTCGACCTCGGCGATCCTGAATGCGGCGCGCGCCATGGATGCCCACACCTTCATCGTCGCCACCGACAGCGGCATGCTGCACAAGCTGCGCACGCTCAACCCCGGCAAGGTCTTCATCGAAGCGCCCACGGCCG
>JAQGMQ010000280.1 GCA_028292305.1 Rhodoferax sp. | reverse complement strand
CGTTCGACGTGGAGGCCGGCAAGACTTTGGCCATCGTCGGTGAATCGGGCTCGGGCAAATCGGTGTCGTCGCTGGCCATCATGCGGCTCATCGAGCAGGGCGGTGGGCGCATCGCCAGCGGCACGCTCGACTTCACGCGGCGCGACGGCCGCAAGCTCGACCTGGCCCAGGCCAGCCAGGCCACGATGCGCGGCATCCGCGGGGCTGACATCGCGATGATTTTTCAGGAGCCGATGACTTCGCTCAACCCGGTGTTTCCGGTGGGCGACCAGATCGCCGAATCGATCCGGCTGCACCAGAAGGCCAGCCGCTCGGCCGCCCGCGCCGAGGCGCTGCGCATGCTCGACCTGGTGCGCATTCCGGAAGCCAGGAACGTGCTCGACCGCTTCCCGCACCAGCTTTCGGGTGGCATGCGTCAACGGGTGATGATCGCCATGGCGCTGTCGTGCAAGCCGTCGCTGCTGATCGCCGACGAGCCGACCACCGCGCTCGACGTGACCATCCAGGCGCAGATCCTCACGCTGGTGCGCTCGCTGCAGCAGGAGATGCACATGGGCGTGGTCTTCATCACCCACGACATGGGCGTGGTGGCCGAAGTGGCCGACCGCGTGCTGGTCATGCTCAAGGGCGACAAGGTGGAAGAGGGCGAATGCACGGCCATCTTCCAGGCGCCGCAACACCCCTACACCCGCGCATTGCTGTCGGCCGTGCCCAAGCTGGGCGCGATGCAGGGCACCGATCTGCCGGCCCGCTTCGGCCTGCTCACGCTGGATGCCGACGGCCGGTCGCACCAGCCGCCGCCGGCGTTGGACGTGAGCACGGTGCAGGCCGACGCGCCGCCGGTGCTGCGGGTTCAACAGCTGGTGACACGCTTCCCGGTGCGCAGCGGCGTGCTCGGCCGCATCACGCGGCGCGTGCATGCGGTGGAGCAGGTGAGCTTCGATCTGCAGGCCGGCGAAACGCTGTCGCTGGTGGGTGAATCGGGCTGCGGCAAGTCCACCACGGGCCGCTCGTTGTCGCGCCTGGTCGACATCACCAGCGGCAAGGTCGAGGTGGCCGGGCGCGACATCGCCGGCTTGTCGGGCAAGGCGCTGCAGGCCCTGCGGCGCGACATCCAGTTCGTGTTTCAGGACCCGTTCGCCTCGCTCGACCCGCGGCTCACCGTCGGCTTCAGCATCATGGAGCCGCTGCTGGTGCACCACGTGGCCAGCGGCCAGGCAGCGCAGGACCGCGTGAACTGGCTGCTGGAACGCGTGGGCCTGCCCGCCGACGCGGCGCAGCGTTATCCGCATGAGTTCTCGGGCGGCCAGCGCCAGCGCATCGCCATCGCGCGTGCCTTGGCGCTGAACCCCAAAGTGGTGATCGCCGATGAATCGGTGTCGGCGCTCGACGTGTCGATCCGCGCGCAGATCGTGAACCTGCTGCTCGACCTGCAACGTGAATTCGGCATTGCGTTCCTGTTCATCTCGCACGACATGGCCGTGGTGGAGCGCGTGAGCCACCGCGTGGCCGTGATGTACCTCGGCCAGATCGTCGAGATCGGCCCGCGCCGCGCCGTGTTCGAAAACCCGCAGCACGCCTACACGCGCCGGCTGATGTCGGCGGTGCCGGTGGCCGACCCGGCGCGCCGGCACGGTCCGCGCGAGCTGCTGGCCGGCGAGATCCCGAGCCCGATCCGCGCGCTGGACGACATGCCGGTGGTGGCGCCGCTGGTGCAGGTCGGCCCTGGGCATTTCGTGGCCCGGCACGCGGTGGGCGGCGCGTATTGAATTGGGTGATGGATTTTGATCCTGCATTTCGACTTTGATTTTGGCCCCCGGCAACCGGGATTTTTTGACAACTCTGGAGCTCTCGCATGAAACACACTTTGACCAAACTGTCCGCCGCGCTGGCCGTTGCCGCCGCGTTCGCCCCCAACGCCTTTGCCGCCAAGGACGTGGTCGTGGCGGTGCAGTCCAACTTCACCACGATGGACCCGTATGACGCCAACGACACCTTGTCGCAGGCCGTGGCCAAGTCGTTCTACCAGGGGCTGATGGGTTTCGACAAGAACATGAAGATGGCGCCGGTGCTGGCCGAGAGCTTCACCGCCGCCAAGGACGGCCTGAGCTACACCTTCAAGCTCAAGAAGGGCATCAAGTTCCAGGACGGCACCGACTTCAACGCCGAGGCCGTCAAGGCCAACTTCGACCGCGTCACCAACCCCGACAACAAGCTCAAGCGCTACACGCTGTACAAGAACATCGCCAAGACGGAAGCCATCGACGCGAACACCGTGAAGTTCACGCTGACCGAGCCGTTCTCGGCCTTCGTCAACACGCTGGCGCATCCGTCGGCCGTGATCATCTCGCCGGCCGCGCTGCAGAAGTTCGGCAAGGCCATCGCGCAGAACCCGGTCGGCACCGGCCCGTTCAAGTTCGTCGAATGGAAACAGACCGACTACATGAAGGTCGAGAAGTTCGCCGGCTACTGGCGCAAGGGTTATCCGAAGGTAGACACCATCACCTGGCGTCCGGTGGTCGACAACAACTCGCGCAGCGCCATCATGCAGACCGGCGAAGCCAACTTCACCTACCCGCTGCCCTATGAACAGGCCGAGCTGCTGAAGACCAAGCCCAACCTGGAAGTGACGGCCGCACCGAGCATCGTGCACCGCTACATCTCGCTGAACACCACGCAAAAGCCTTTCGACAACCCCAAGGTGCGCGAGGCGCTGAACTACGCCATCAACAAGGAAGCGCTGGTCAAGGTGGTGTTCGGCGGCTATGCCATTCCGGCCGAAGGCGTGGTGCCGAAAGACGTGGCCTTTTCCACCAAGCTCGGCCCCTGGCCCTACAACCCGGTCAAGGCGCGTGAGCTGCTGAAGGAAGCCGGCTATCCGAATGGTTTCGAGACCACGCTCTGGTCGGCCTACAACTACACCACGGCGCAAAAGCTGATCCAGTTCGTGCAGCAGCAGTTGAGCGTGGTGGGCGTGAAGGCCACGGTGCAGGCGCTCGAAGCCGG
>JAQGMQ010000127.1 GCA_028292305.1 Rhodoferax sp. | reverse complement strand
GCCGAGTTCGGTCAAGGCCTCGGGCCAGTCTTCCATGTGTTCGGAGACGATGAAGCCTTGCAGCTTGAGCCGGCTCGTCAGCAGCGCACGCGGATCGGCCAGCGGCATCGGTTGTCCGTCGTAGCCGGCGATCATGCCGCACAGCGCAATGCGGCCGAACGCGTTCATGCGCGGCAACACGGCGTCGAGCACCATGCCGCCCACGTTTTCGAAATAGCCGTCGATGCCGTCTGGCGCCGCCTCCTTCAAGGCCTTCGACAGCGCGCCTGCATCGGCATGTTGCTTGTAGTCGATGCAGGCGTCGAAGCCGAGATCGTCGACGGCGTAGTTGCACTTGTCGGCACCGCCGGCAATGCCCACCACGCGGCAGCCGCGGGCCTTGGCCAACTGGCCGACGGCGCTGCCCACGGCACCGCTGGCGGCGCTCACGGCCACGGTTTCGCCGGGCTTGGGTTCGCAGATCCGCACCAGGCCATACCAGGCCGTCACGCCCGGCATGCCCACCGCGCCCAGGTAGGCCGACAGCGGAATGTGCGTGGTGTCGACCTTGCGCAGCGCGCCGGGCACGCCGGCATCGACCACGCTGTAGTCTTGCCATCCGCCCATGCCCACCACGGTGTCCCCCGGCTTGAAGCGCGGGTTGCGCGAGAGTTCGACGGCACTCACGGTGCCGCCGATCATCGGTGTGCCCAGCACCTGCGACGCCGCATAACTCTTGCCCTCGCTCATGCGGCCGCGCATGTAGGGGTCGAGGCTCAGGAAGTGATGGCGCACCAGCACCTGGCCGTCCTGCAGCTCGGGCGTGTCGACCTTCACGAGCTCGAAGTTGTCGACGCTGGCTTCGCCGGTGGGGCGGCTCTTCAAAAGGATCTGCTGGTTGCCTGGCATGTTGTTCTTTCAATCGGTGGAGACGACGCTGGCCGCGCCGTCGGGGAGGTCGCCGGTGCGGCGCGCGACATATTTGAAGGTGCCCGTGGCATGGGCGCAAAGCCGGTTCTCTTCGTCGAAGATGCTGGCCTCGGTGAAGGCCATGTTGCGTGTGCGGTGCATCAGCCGGCCCTCGCCGCGCAAGGGGCCGCGCGCCGGGTGCATGAAGCTGGTCTTCATCTCGATGGTGACCACGCCCATCTCGGCCTGCACGCTGCGCGCGGCCGCGGCCATGGTCACGTCCATCAGCGTCATCACCGCGCCGCCATGCGTCACCGCGAACGAGTTCAGGTGTTCGGGCCGCGGCGTGTACAGGATGCGCGAGGCCCCGTTTTCGAACAATGCAAGTTCGAAGCCCAGGTGGTCGACGAAGGGAATGGGTACGCCAAAATTCATGGGGGTCCTTCTTCAAATACCGCAAAGTCAGCCGGTGACGACGCTCACGCCACCGTCGACGGCCATCCACTGGCCCGTGATGTGCCGGCCGGCCTCGCTTGCATAAAGCACGGTCAGGCCTTTCAGGTCTTCATCGCCACCCAGCCGCCCGAGCGGCGCCTGCGCGGCCATCTTGTCTTCACCCATTGACTGGATCAGCCCGGCCGCCATCCTGGTCATGAAGAAGCCGGGGCAGATGGCGTTCACGTTGATGCCGTAACGGCCCCACTCGGCGGCCAGCGCGCGGGTGAAGTTGATCACGGCGCCCTTAGAGGTGTTGTAGGCGATGGTCTGCATCTCGGGCGGGTTGCCGGCCAGCCCGGCGATGGAGGCGATGTTGATGATGCTGCCGCGCCGGCGCGCGATCATGCTGTGTTTGGCAACGTGCTGGCACAGGATGAAATAGCCGCGCACATTGAGGTTCATCACCTTGTCCCACGATGCCACGGGGTGGTCTTCGGCCGGCGCCCCCCAGGAAGCGCCGGCGTTGTTGACCAGAATGTCCACCGGCCCCAGGCGCTCCAGGGTTTCGTCGGCGAGCCGGCGGATGTCTTCTTCCTTGCCGCAGTCGGCGGCGATCCAGCGGGTGTCGATGCCCTGGGCCTGCAGCTTGGCCGCGGCCTCCTCCAGGTCGGCGGCCTTGCGCGAGCTCAGCATGATGCGCGCGCCGGCCTCGCCCAGTGCCTGCGCCATCTGCAGGCCCAGGCCGCGCGAGCCGCCGGTGACGAGCGCGGTCTTGCCGGTCAGGTCGAAAAGTTGTTGGACGCTGCGTGTCATGTCTTGTCTCCTTCTTGTGAAAATCAACCGGCCGGGACGGGTGTCAGACCTCGACGTCCATGCATTGCCGCGTCAACCGGGCCGTCCCGATGAACGGCTTCAGGGCCACATGTTGTGGATGGTTCTGGTACGCGTCGAGGGCGGCCTGGTCGGTGAACTCGGAATACAGCGCCAGGTCTTCCGTGCATTCGCGCCCGGGCTGCGGGGTGATCACGTCGAAGCGTAGGATGCCCGGCACCAGGCCGGCGCAGGCGTCCAGCAGCGCCTTGGCGCGGACGATGTTGTCGGCGCGGCTGGCGCCTTCGGCCTGGTCCTTGAAGGTCCAGAAAACAATGTGACGGATCATGGTGAAAAGCCAATCAGGTTTGGGGGCCGGAGGGTTGGGTCAGCTTGATGCGCGACCGCACGTAGATGAGCACGGCACCGACCGCGGCCACCAGGCCACCACCGATCACCATGCGCCAGCCGAGGCCATCGTCGGTGCGGCGCGTGAACACGCCGAGCACCAGCGTCAGCAACCCGCCGTAGACGAGGACCCAGATCAGGTTCTGGAGCCGTTGGATGTTTTTTGCAGAAGCCATGCGGGCACTGTACTAAAAACCGAACATCAGAAAGCCCCTTCCGGCATGTCGGCACAGGTCATGTCGCGGCGCTCGACCACGCCCAGCCAGGCGGCGATCTTCGGCAACTCGTAGCGAAAGAAAAACCCGCAGGCCGACAGGCGCCCGACGTGGCCCAGGCCAGGCGACACGGCGTTGATACGTTGCGCACACAGCGCCACGTCGAGCCAGATCCAGGCCAGCACCACATGGCCGAACGCCTGCAGGTAGGGCACGGCATTGGCCAGAGCCTCGCGCGGCGCGCCACCGGCCCACGCGGCCTGGGTTGCGGCCAGCAGCTGCCGCAGGGCATCGGCCAACGCGTCGGCATGGGTGGCGAGATCGGCATCACCACGGGCGCGCGCGGCCGTGGCCTCGATGCGCCCGGCCAGCAGCTGCAGGCCCCTGCCCTGCGCCATCAACACCTTGCGGCCCAGCAGGTCCATGGCCTGGATGCCGTGGGTGCCTTCGTGGATCATGTTGAGCCGGTTGTCGCGCCAGTACTGCTCGACCGGGAAGTCACGCGTGTAGCCGTAGCCGCCCAGCACCTGGATCGCCAGCGAATTGGCTTCCAGGCACCATTCGCTCGGCCAGCTCTTGGCGATGGGCGTGAGCACTTCGAGCAGCAGGCTCGCGTCGTCGGCCGCCTGCGCGTCGCCGGTGCGTTGTTCGTCCACCAGGCGCGCGCAATACAGCTCGAGCGCCAGCGCGCCTTCGCCGTAGGCCTTCTGCGCCAGCAACATCCGCTTCACATCGGCGTGTTCGATGATGCGCACCTGCGGCTGCGCGGGGTCTTTGCCCTCCGGGCCGACCGGCCGACCCTGGGGCCGGCCGGCCGCATAGTCGAGCGCCGTGTAATAACCCGCGAGGCCGAGCATCGTGGCCGCCATGCCGATGCCGATGCGCGCCTCGTTCATCATGTGGAACATGCAGCGCAGGCCCTCGCCCGGCTTGCCCACGAGATAACCCACGGCACCGGCCTTGCCATCGACCAGGTATTTGCCCTCGCCGAAGTTGAGCAGTGTGTTCGTCGTGCCGCGCCAGCCCAGCTTGTGGTTGAGCCCGGCCAGCGCCACGTCGTTGCGCGCGCCCAGGGTCACCGCTGCGTCTGCCCCGTGCACCGCCACCATCCGCTTGGGCACGATGAACAGCGAAATTCCGCGCGTGCCCGGCACGGGTTTGCCCTCCGCATCCGGGATCTTCGCCAGCACGATGTGCACGATGTTTTCGGTCAGCTCGTGGTCGCCGGCCGAGATCCACATCTTGTTGCCCGTGAGCCGGTACCGCGGCCCCAGGGGGTCGACCTCGAAGCCGTCGCCATCGGCCACGGCCCGCGTGGCGATGTCGCTCAGGCTCGAGCCGGCCTGCGGCTCCGACAGGCACATCGTGCCGAACCAGCGGCCCTCGATCTGCGGCAGGGCAAAAGCCTCGATCTGCGCCGGCGTCCCGAAATTGCAGATCAACC
>JAQGMQ010000096.1 GCA_028292305.1 Rhodoferax sp. | reverse complement strand
GTCTTATGCAGCGCATGGCGCTGCCGGCTTGCGCCCCGGAACCGAAGAAAAGGCGACTTCAGTTGAGTTGTTATATGCCGCAATCGTAATTAACAACGCTGATCTTATTCAGGTTCCTGGGTAGGGTGAGGGTTGACGTGACGCGCAGGGACGTCGATGCCCCCCTCACCCCAGCCCTCTCCCGCACGCGGGAGAGGGAGCAATACCGAGGCGCCCAAGAACAAGTTTCTCGCCCGCCGGTGCGACTACCGGCCAGCGACGTCAACAATCGTTGACAACCGTTGACAATCAACCAGACTTAAAAACCGACCGGGATGCTTCGACAAGCTCATGATGAACGGTGGGGGAAACAAAAAAACCCCAACCTCTCCCGCACACGCGAGCCGCAGCCACGACACCCAGACAAAGCCAGGTCGGTTATGGTCCACCCATGCCCCCCACCCCCACAGACCAAGCCGCCCAACGCTGGACGTTGGCCGCCGCCATCCTGGGCTCCAGCCTGGCCTTCGTCGACAGCACGGTCGTCAACGTCGCCCTCCCCGCCATCCAGCGCACGCTCGACGCCAACGCGGCCGAAGCCCAATGGGTCGTCGAAGCCTACGTGCTGTTCCTCTCCGCCCTGCTGCTGTCCGGCGGCGCACTCGGCGACCGGCTGGGCCGGCGGCGGATGTTCATGGCCGGTGCCATCGTGTTCATCGTGGCCTCGGTCGCCGCGGCGGCGTCACCGACGATCGGCAGCCTGATCGCGGCGCGCGCGGTGCAAGGCGTGGGGGCGGCGTTCCTGGTGCCGGGCAGCCTCTCGCTCATCAGCTCGGTGTTCCCGGCGGAGCAGCGTGGCAAGGCCATCGGGACCTGGTCGGCCATGAGTGGCATCACCGCGGCCATCGGCCCGGTGCTCGGTGGGTTTCTGGTCGACCACTTCTCCTGGTCGTGGGCTTTCCTGATCAACCTGCCACTCGGCCTGGTGCTGCTCGCCATCTGCGCGACGCGGGTACCCGAAGCGACCTGCAACCTGGGTGATGATGGCGCGGGCCGGGGCGCGGTCGACGTTCTCGGCACCGCCCTGGCGACGGTCGGCCTGGCCGGCGTGATCTTCGCGCTGATCGAGGGACCGGTGCGCGGCTGGTCGAGCGTGGCGGTGTCAACCAGCGCGGCGGTGGGACTCGCGGGCTTGGCACTGTTCCTGCGCCACGAGGCCGGCACCATGTCGCCGATGCTGCCGCTGCGGCTGTTCAAAAACGCGAACTTCGCGGGCGCCAATCTGCTGACGTTGCTGCTCTACGGCGGCCTGGGCGGCTCGCTGTATTTCCTGCCGCTGAACCTGGTGCAGGTGCAGGGCCTGAGCGCCACGGCGGCCGGCGCGGCGTTGCTGCCGATGATCGCCATCCTGTTTCTGCTCTCGCGCTGGGCCGGCACGCTGGCCGACACCTATGGACCCAAGCGCCCGCTGGTCATGGGCCCCTGCATCGCCGCGCTGGGCTTCGCGTGGTTCACGATCCCGTCGGTCGGCGCCGACTACTGGAGCACATTCTTCCCGGCTACCTGCCTGCTGGGGCTCGGCATGAGCATCACCGCCGCGCCCTTGACCACCACCGTCATGAACGCGGTCGAGCCTGGCCTGTCGGGTACGGCGTCGGGCGTGAACAACGCCATTTCAAGGACCGCGGGTCTGCTGGCGATCGCGATCTTCGGGATCGTCATGAGCCTGGCTTTCAACGCCGGCCTGGACGACGCGCTGGCCCATGCCGGGCTGCCGGCCGACACCGTGCAGTCGGTCGTGTCGCAACGCGCCAGGCTGGCCGGGATCGTGTTGCCCGATGGCCTGGGCGAGGCCGAACGGCAGACCTTGAAAGCAACCATCGGCGCCGCGTTCGTTGCCGGGTTTCGCTGGACGATGGCGATCTCGGCGGCCCTGGCCCTGCTGAGCGCCGCGGCGGCCTGGCGCATGGTGGGCAACCAGCGCGTGGCCAAACCCTGAAGAGCGTCGGCCGCCGATCGGGCTGGGCTCAGCCCACCGTGCCAAGCCCCACCACCGCGAAGGCAGCGTCCGCGTCGGTCCAGGTGTGTTCCAGCGTCCAGCCCGCCATTTCGACGAGCGCTGCGATGCCCGCGAGGTCGTACTTGCGCGAACTCTCGGTGTGGATGGTTTCGCCCGGCGCAAACCGGAAGCGCTGGCCGTCCACCGTCACGCTGCAGGCGCCGAGGCTCACCAGGTGCATTTCAATGGCGCGTTCGGCTGCGTTCCAGCGCGCGACGTGTTTGAACCCCTCGACCCGGAAGTCGCCCTCCAGCTCGCGGTTGATGCGCGACAGCAGGTTGCGGTTGAAGGCCGCGGTGACGCCTTGCGCATCGTCGTAGGCAGCGCGCAGGGTATCCACGTCTTTCAGCAAATCGATGCCGATGACGGCCCGCCCCTGCAGGCCCACATGGTGGCGCATGCGCCGCAAAAACAGCTCCGCCTGCGTGGTGTCCAGATTGCCGAGCGTCGACCCGGGGAAGAAGGCCATGCGCCGGCCCGCGGGCAGGCCCGAAGGCAGTCGGAATTCGGTGGTGAAGTCGGCCACCACCGGCCAGGTGCGCATGGCCGGAAAGGTCATGTTCATGCGGTGCACGGTCATGGCCAGGAAGTCGCCCGCGATGTCGACCGGCACGTAGGCCGCGGGGCTGTCCAGCGCGTCCAGCACCAGCTTGGTCTTGACACCGGCACCCGCGCCGTATTCGATGACCACGGCGTTCGGCCCGGTGAACGCCGCGATGTCGCCGGCGAAGCGCCGCAGGATGGCGGTCTCGGTGCGCGTCGGGTAGTACTCGGCGAGTTGGGTGATGTCCTCGAACAGGGCCGAGCCGATGTCGTCGTACAGCCAGCGGCTGGGCAGCGTTTTCTGCGGCCGCGACAGGCCTTCGATCACGTCGTCGCGGAACGCTGCGTTCTGCAGGGTTTGGGGTTTGACCCGGTCAAGCATGTCAGATGTCCTTTGCAAGGCGCAGGCCGGAAAACTGCCAGCGCGCATCGGGTGGAAAGAAGTTGCGGTAGCTGGGCCGGATGTGGCCGCCGGGCGTCACGCAGGAGCCGCCGCGCAGCACGAACTGGCCCGACATGAACTTGCCGTTGTACTCACCCACGGCGCCCTCCGCGGGCGTGAAGCGGGGATAGGCTGCGAACGCACTGCTGGTCCATTCCCAGACGTCGCCATACAGTTGCTGCAGGCCGGGTTCCTTGTCACTGGCCCGCTGTGGCCGCCAGTGCCGTGCGGCGCCCAGGTTGCCGCGGATGCGCACGTCGCGGGCCGCCACCTCCCATTCGAATTCGGTGGGCAGGCGCGCCCCGGCCCAGCGCGCAAACGCATCGGCCTCGAACAGGCTCACATGCACCACCGGCGCGTCCAGCTCGAGTGGCGCCAAGCCGCCCAGGGTCATGCTCCAGTACGCGCCCACACGCGCTTCCCAGTACAGCGGATGCGACCAGTCTTCGGCCTGCGCCTTGGCCCAGCCATCCGCCAGCCACAGCAGCGGATTGCGGTAGCCGCCGTCTTCCATGAAGGCGAGCCACTGCCGGTTGGTCACGGGCTTGGTGGCCAGGCTGAAGGGCTCGATGACGCGGCGGTGCCGTGGGCCTTCGCTGTCGAAAGCGAAGCCGCCTCCGCCATGCCCCACGTCGACCAGCCCGCCTTCGAAAGACTGGAACGCGGTGTCGACCGACTCCGCCCTGGGCCAGGCCGCCGGGTGCACCGCGCGGTAGGCCGGGCGCAACGGGTTCTGCGCGAACAGGTGCAGGATGTCGGTCAGAAACAGCTCCTGGTGCTGCTGCTCGTGGTGGCAGCCGAGCTCGATCAGGTCGAGCACGTCGGCCGGCAATTCGGATTCCATCATCAGCGCCAGCGCCGCGTCGACGTGGTGGCGGTAGGCGTACACCTCCTGCAGCCGGGGCCGGGTCAGCAGGCCACGCTGCGGCCGCGGATGGCGTTGCCCCACAGCGTCGTAATAGGAGTTGAACAGGTAGCCATAGTGGGCGTCGAACACCCGGTAGCCGGGCACGTGCCGCTGCAGCAGCATGGCCTCGAAGAACCAGGTGGTGTGGGCCAGATGCCATTTGGCGGGGCTCGCGTCGGGCATCGACTGGGCGGTGGCGTCGGCGTCGGTCAGGGGTCTGGCGAGCTCGATGCTGGTGCGGCGCACGGAGCCGAACAGCCGCAACTTCGCGCTGGCGTTCGCTGGTCTTGGTCATCAGGTTGGAATGCATGGCGTGCATTCTGTCTTTGGCCGCGTGATGGATAAAGAGGGCGATCGCGTTATCACTGTTGCCGAGAAGTGAACAATCTGCCGATGTTCGCCGACACGGGGCCATGCGCGCCGACCGTGGCCGGCCATTGTTGCCACGCGGTGAACACACCATCAACCGATTCGCTCTTTATCTTCGGTTGGCCGGCAACCATACTTCAACCAAGCCAGGTTTTTCAGTGTGAGTCTTCAACTGTTGACTTTCACTGAAGCATGCCTGGGTGCGACGAAGTCCGCGAAGCAATGTCTGCTTTGCTGCCACGCGCCACACCGTTGCTTCGGCCTCTCAACTTGCAAAGGACACACCATGAAATCGACCATCATCAGCGCAGCCGTACTGGCTGCCGCAGCATTCGCATCCGTCGACAGCTTCGCCGACGGCATCAATGCCAAGGCCCCGCCAACGGTCTCGTCCACCGCCACCAAGACCCGCGCCGACGTGCGTTCGGAACTGGTGCAGGCCCAACGCAACGGCCTGAGCCTGACCATCAACAACAGCTACCCCGGCGCAGCCGCCACCCACGGCCTGAACACCCGTTCACGCGATGACGTGCGCGCCGATGTGGCCGCCGCCGGTGGCGCGTCGCTGAACTACGACGGC
>JAQGMQ010000075.1 GCA_028292305.1 Rhodoferax sp. | reverse complement strand
CAGCGCCTTCACCTTCATGGCCCTGGGCGCCGCATTGCTTTGCCTGGCGCAGCGCCGGCTCCCTACCTTGTGCCGCGTGGCCGGCGGTGTGGCCGCGGCGATCGGCGTCGTGTCGTTCATCGGCTACCTGTGGAACGTCAGCGAGATCGTCACCGACCGCGTCGCGCCACCGGTGGCGCTGCACACGGCCTGGGCCTTCCTGTTGCTGGGCCTGGCCATCTATTTGCTGGCCCGCCCGGTGGACGTGGCGCCTTCGCGCGCGCGCAGCCGGCTCGAGACTCTGGTGCTCGGCGGCTTCGTGCCGACCGCGCTGTTCCTGTTCATGGGCGGCGGCCTCACCTACCGCACCGGCGAACATTTCGCCGAGACCGCGCAACTCGTGGCCCATACGCAGGAGGTGCGTGCCCAGCTGGGCCGGGTCTATGGCGCCATCGCCGACGCCGAGCTGGCGCGGCGCAACCAGATGCTCACCGGCGAAGCGCGGTTCGACGCCGAATTCACGGCGTTGACCACATCCACCGAGGCACACCTCGAGGCCTTGCGGCGGTTGATCTCTGACAACCCTGCGCAGTTGCAGCTGCAACAGCGCCTGGCGCGTACCGTCGACACCCGCATCGGCGCGCTCGCGGCCGTGGGCCAGGTGCTGCGCCAGCAAGGCGCCCCGGCGGCCGCGCAGGCGTTGCGCGTCGACGCACGCGACAACCTGATGCAGCAGATCCGTACCACCGTGGGCGAGATGGACGACGCCGAGGTCGCCCTGCTCGACACCCGCCTGCGCCAGGCCCAGTCGCAGCGCACGTCGACCCTGGTGGCGTTGCTGGGCACGCTGCTGGTGTTGACGGGCGTGTTCACCTTGCTGTTTCGCAGCATCCGGCGCGAGGTGCTGGCGCGCGGCGAGGCCGAAGACCACCTGCAGGGCCTGAACGCCGAGCTGGAAAGCCGCGTGCATGCGCGCACCGCCGACCTCGAATTCCAGCAGTCGTTCCTGCGCCGCGTGATCGACCTGAACCGCAACCGCATCTTCGCCAAGGACCTGGAAGGCCGTTTCGTGCTGGCCAACCAGGCCATGGCCGAAGCCTACGGCACCACCGTCGATGCGCTGGTGGGCCGGCACGAATCCGAGTTCAACCCCGACCGCGAACAGGTGCGGTACTTCCAGGCCACCGACCGGCAAGTCATCGAGAGCGGACAAGACCTGGAGATCGCCGAGCAGCAGGTGGGCGGCCATTCGGGCAATGCGCGCTGGGTGTCGACGGTGAAGCGCCCCATGCTGTCGGAAGACGGCAAGACCACCATCCTGCTGGGCGTGTCGACCGACATCACCGAACGCAAGGCGGCCGAAGACGAGCTGCGCCAGATGGCGTTCACGCTCGAGCGCCGCGTGGAGCAACGCACGCTGGAGCTGCAGGAAACCAATGCCAAGCTGGTGCAGGCGCGGCTCGACTCCGACGCCGCCAGCCGCACCAAGTCGGCCTTCCTGGCCAACATGAGCCACGAGATCCGCACGCCGATGAACGCCATCATCGGGCTCAACCACCTGATGACGCGCGAGACCCGCGACGCCATGCAGCGCGACCGGCTCGACAAGGTCGGCAACGCCGCGCAGCACCTGCTGCAGATCATCAACGACATCCTCGACATCTCGAAGATCGAGGCCGGCAAGCTCACGCTGGACGACGCCGAGTTCTCGCTCGACGAGCTGCTGTCCAACGTCACCGAACTGGTGGCCACGCAGGCCCGCGGCAAGGGCCTGGAGCTGATCATCGACCAGGACCACCTGCCGCACCGCCTGCGCGGCGACCCGACGCGGCTGTCGCAGATCCTCATCAACCTGATGGCCAACGCGGTGAAGTTCACCGACCACGGCTGGGTGCGCCTGCGCGGCAGCGTGCTGGCCGAACAGGGCGACAAGGTACAGCTGCGCTTCGAGATCCAGGACACCGGCCCCGGCATCCCGGCCGACCGGCAACACGCGCTGTTCAGCGCCTTCGAGCAAGCCGACAGTTCGTCGTCGCGCCGGCATGGCGGCACCGGCCTCGGCCTGGCCTTGTCGCGGCAGCTGGCCCGGGCCATGGGCGGCGAGGCCGGCGTGACCAGCGAGGTCGGCGTGGGCAGCCAGTTCTGGTTCAGCGCCTGGCTGGCGCGGGTGCCCGACGCACCCGGCCTGGCTGCACCCATCGTGCTGGCCGGGCGGCGCGCGCTGCTGGTCGACGACCTGCCCGAGGCGCGGGCGGTCATCGGCGAGCGCCTGCGCGCGATGGGCCTCGAGGTAGACGACGTGGCCAGCGGCGCCGAAGCCATCAGGAAAGTCGGCACCGAGCTGACCGCCGGCCGTGCCTACGACGTGTTGCTGATCGACTGGCGCATGGAGCCGATGGACGGCATCGAAACGCTGACGCAGTTGCGCGACAGGCTCGGTGATGGCCTGCCGCCCAGCATCCTCGTCACCGCGTTCGACGACCCGCAGCTGATCGCGCGTGCGCGCCAGGCGCGGTTCGAGGCGGTCATGCAGAAGCCGATCACCGCCTCGGCCCTGCTCGACCAGTTGATGCAGGTGTTTCGCAAGCAAAGCGGTATCGGCATGGCGGCACCGGCCGAAGTCTCGGCCGCCGAAACCTTGCTGGCGGCAAGGCACACCGGCAAACGCGTGCTGCTGGCCGAGGACAACCCGGTCAACCAGGAGCTGGCCACCGACCTGCTGCGCATGGTGGGGCTGGTCGTGGAAACCGCCGAAGACGGCGAACAGGCCGTGGCGATGGCGCTGGCGCGCCCCTACGACATCGTGCTGATGGACGTGCAGATGCCGGTGATGGACGGCCTGGAAGCCACCCGCGCGATCCGCCTGCAGGCCGACCCGCGCCTGCCCATCATCGCCATGACCGCCAACGCCTTTCTGGACGACCGCCAGGCCTGCCTGGACGCCGGCATGAACGACCACGTGGCCAAGCCGGTGAACCCGCAACTGATGTATGCGACCTTGCTGCGCTGGCTGCCGGTGGCCGGTTGACCAGGCGCGGCAAAAAGAATTTGCGCTGTCGATTTAGTTTTTGCCGCAAGGGGCCGCCTTGTACGGGTACGGGCGTCAACTCATGGCCTGTAACCCAATCAACTGCAAGGAGTTATCCACATGCTCAGCCTCCACACCAACTCGGCGTCCCTCTCGGCCCAGGCCTCCATCGGCTCCACCAACAAATCGCTCGGCACCTCGCTGACGCGCCTCAGCACCGGCTACCGCGTCAATTCCGCCATGGACGACGCCGCCGGCTTGCAGATCGCCACCCGCCTCGATGCACAGACCCGCGGCATGGCCGTAGCCCAGCGCAACACGCAAAACGGCATCTCGATGATGCAGACCGCTGAAGGCGCGTTCAGCGAAGTCACCAGCATCCTGCAACGCATGAAGGACCTGGCCACCGAATCCGCCACGGCTTCGTCGACCACCGACGACCAGACCGCCATGCAGGCCGAATACGACGCGCTCGGCAAGGAACTCAGCAACATCGTCAAGAACACCTCGTTCGGCGGCAAGCAGTTGTTCAGCTCGGGCACCACCACCGACGGCACGGGCGGCCTGCTGAGCTCGGCCACGCTGACGTTCCAGATCGGCGCCAGCACCGGCGAAACCATGGCGGTCGATACGCAGACCCAACTCACCGCGTTGACCACCTCGCTGAGCGCGGCCACCGGCACCTATGCCACGCCAGGCACGCCCGGCGCGGAAATGACCACTGGCAACGCCACCATCGGCCTGCTGGACACCGCGCTGAAAGACGTGGGCACGATGCGTTCGGTACTGGGCGCCGCGTCCAACCGCCTGGACCACGTGTTCAACAACTTACAGAACATGAGCACCAACACCGAAGCCGCCAAGGGCCGCATCATGGACGTGGACTACGCGACCGAAACCGCCAACATGACCACCAAGCAAATGCTGATGCAAGCTGGCACCGCGATGCTGAAGCAGTCGAACAGCATGTCGCAGCTGGCCCTGTCGCTGATGCAGTAAGACGCACTTGCCACCGCGCTGCGCGGTGGCCGGTCGGCCTTGCAGCGCCTGCTCGCACGGTGGATGCCACGATCATCCGTCCTGCGAGCGGCCCTCGGCTTCCAAGCCAATCGCAGCCGCGGTTGGCTTTTCTTTTTTTCAATCGCAGCCGCGGTTGGCTTATCTTTTTTCACCGAGCGGCGCACCGAGCCGCTGGAGGCCGCATGGCACTGGACCGCATACCCCCGCTGGGCCGCACCACGCCCCTGCTCTCGGCGCGTTCCCCGGTTCAACCGGCCTCAACGGCCTCAGCGACCGCAATGAGCGCGCTGGCCACACTGGCGCGGACCGGCGACGCACCGCTGCGGCTGCTGGTGGCCGAGTCGCCGAACGGCGGCCTGCTGGGCCGCAGCGCCGATGGCCGGAGCTTCCGGCTGGACGCCGCCGCGACAAACCCCGCCGATGCCCTGCTGCAGCCGGGCCAGGTGCTGATGGTGCGCATCGTGCGGACCTCGCCGACGCTCGAACTGATGGTGCTGGGCAGCGCCGGCGCGCAGGACGGTGCCGCGGACTTCAGCGAAGCAGGCACCAAGCCACCGCGCATCCTGCACACCACCCTCGCGGAAGATGCCGACCCGGCCGCCCTGCGCACCGACCAGGCCTACATGCGGCGGCTGACGCGTGCCGTGATCGAGCCGCCGTTGCTGGCCTCCAACTGGCGCACGCTGGTGGTGGCCCAACTGCAGCGCGCGGCCACCGTACCGGCGTGGCAGGGCGTTGCCACCGATGCCGATCCACAGCCGGGCGCCGAACGCAGGCTGCCCTTGTCCAGCGCCGCATTGGCTGTTGCCGACGACATCGGCGTGCCCACGCGCGCACGGGAAGCGCTGCTGGCTCTGCGGCTGCAGGCCTGGTCCGACATGCCGGTCACGCTCTGGCTGGTGCCACGCGGCGCGGCCTACCACGGCGCCAACCGGCGGCGCGCACGGCGCAATGGCGTGCGGCTGCGGCTGTCGATCGAACACGCGGCCTGGGGGCCGGTGGACATTGAGGTCGACGTGCTCGACGCCACCGTGGCGCTGACGCTCACCGCGGCGCTGGCCCACGCTGTGGCGCCGCTGCGCCACAGCGTCAACGCCATCCTGCAAAGGCTGATTGCCGCGGGGCTGCGGCTGGTGCGTTGCCGCGTCGAGCAGGCTCCGCCACGGCCTGAAGACCACACGGCGATGTCGACCGGCGCCGATACGCAAGCCCTCGCCTCGCACCAAGCTGCCGGTTTGACCGCGGCGGAATTGCCGCTGGTGTTGTTCCGCGCCGCGACCGAGGTGCTGGCCGCGCTCAGCCCACCGTCCCGATGATGCTGACCTCGCGGTTTTCGGGAATCTCGTTGTACGACAGCACGCTCAGGCCCGGCGCGAACAGCCGCGCATAACGCGCCAGCAGCGGCCGAACCTGCGGCATCACCAACAGCAGCGGCGGCGTGCCCTGCTTCTTCATCTGGTCGCGCGACAGCGGCATGTGGGTCTGCAACTGCGACAGCACGTTCGGGTCGACCGCATAGTTGTCGAGCGAAATCTTGGCGCCGCCGTGGCGCGCCTGGTTGAGCGCGCCGAGCAGCAGGTTCTCCAGCTCGCCGGTGAGGTTGAACACCTTCAGCTCGGTCTGTGGCCCGCAGATCGCGTCGACCAGCTGGCGCCGCACCGCGCAGCGCACCTCGGCGGCCAGCAGCACCGGGTCCTTGGTGGTCTCCGAGGTTTCCAGCAGGCTGGTGGCGATGGGCACGATGTCCTTCAGCGACACGTTCTCGGCCAGCAGCACGCGGAACACCTTGAGCAGTTGCACATGCGTCATGGCCTTGCCCAGCGCTTCGGCCAGCCGCGGTGCCAATGCCGCGAGCCGCTCCATCAACTCGCCCGCGTCTTCGTGGCTGAACAGCTCGGGCAGGTATTCGCGCACCAGCTTGCTCACATGCGTGGCGATGACGCTCGGGCCGTCGACCACCTGGTAGCCCAGGCCCAGCGCGTGAGCCTTGTCGTCGGGGTTGATCCAGACCACGGGCAGGCCGTAAGCCGGGTCGATGCCCGGCGCGCCGTCGACTTCGCCGTACAGGTTCGGCGACGGAATCGCCATCAGCTTGTCGGCCTGCAGCTCGGCGCGCGCCACCACCGTGCCGCGCAGTGCTACCGTGTATTGCGCGGGCTTGAGGCCCAGGTCGTCGCGCACACCGATGGCCGGCAGCAGCAGGCCCAGGCTCTCGCTCTGCGTCTGTCGCACGCCCTTGATGCGTTTGAGCAGCGGCGCGCCGTTGGCCCGGTCGATCATGTGCACCAGCCGGTAGCCCAGCGCCACCGCCATCGGCTCCACGAAAGGCAGGCTGCGCCAGTCGATGTCGGCCGGTGGCTCGGCCACCAGCAGCGCGCCGCCCACCGCGGCCAGATCGGCACCCGGCAGCGGCTTCTGATCACGCTTGCCCAGCCGCCAGCCCACATAGGCCAGCACCGCCGAGAAGCCGAGAAAGCTCATCCACGGCATGCCCGGGATCAGACCCAGCGCCAGCATCAGGGCCGCGGCGCTGTACAGGGCCTGCGGCGACGCCAGCAGCTGGTCGCCGACCTGGCGCTCCAGGTCGCCGGCATCGCTCACGCGGGTGACGATGATGGCCGCCGCGGCCGACAGCAGCAGTGCGGGAATCTGCGCCACCAGGCCGTCGCCGATGGTCAGCAGTGCGTACTGGCGGAACGCGTCGCCGAACGACAGGTCGTGCATCAGCGCGCCAATGGCCACGCCGCCGATCAGGTTGATCAGCAGGATCAGGATGCCGGCGATCGCATCGCCACGCACGAACTTCGAGGCCCCGTCCATGGCGCCGTAGAAGTCGGCTTCCATGGCCACCTCGCGCCGCCGCGCCTGGGCGCGCTCCTGGTTGATGAGGCCGGCGTTCAGGTCGGCGTCGATGGCCATCTGTTTGCCGGGCAGCGCGTCGAGCGTGAAGCGGGCCGACACCTCCGAGATGCGCTCCGACCCCTTCGTGACCACCACGAAGTTGATGATCATCAGGATGATGAACACGACCAGGCCGACCACGAAGTTGCCGCCGATCACCACGTTGCCGAAGGCCTCGATCACCTGTCCGGCCGCATGGGTGCCCTCGTGGCCGTGCAGCAGCACCACGCGCGTGGAGGCCACGTTCAGCGTGAGCCGCATCAGCGTGCTGGCCAGGATGATGGTCGGGAAGACCGAGAAGTCCAGCGGCCGCTGGCTGGTCACCGCCACCAAAATGACGATCAGCGCCAGCACGATGTTGAAGGTGAACGCAACGTCCAGCACCAGCGGCGGCAGCGGCAGGATCACCATCGCCAGGATGGCCATGAGGAACAGCGGCGCCGCATAGCGGTGGCGCTGCAGCAAGGCGCCCAGACGGATCAGCGGATTCATGGTTGCACTTT
>JAQGMQ010000272.1 GCA_028292305.1 Rhodoferax sp. | reverse complement strand
CCGGCGATGACGCGCGCGATCTGCGCCACCGAAAAATCCGCGGTCGCCGGCAGTAGCCAGCGCCCGCGCGGATGCGCCCATTCGCCGGCCTCGTCGAACTTGCCGATGACGCGCGGGCGCACGTCCTCGCGCCAGTTGTAGAGGTGCTCCTTCAGCTGGTATTCGACGATCTGGCGTTTCTCTTCGACCACCAGGATTTCATCGAGGCCATCGGCGAACTCGCGGATCGAATCGGGCTCCAGCGGCCACGGCATCGCGACCTTGAAGACCCGCACTCCTATGCGCGCCGCCACGTCGGCATCGATGCCGAGTTCTTCCAGCGCTTCCAGCACATCGCGGTACGACTTGCCCGAGGCCACGATGCCGAGCCGCGCATGGGGTGAGTCCAGCGTCACGCGGTTGAGCCGGTTCTGGCGCGCATAGGCGATGGCCGCGTAGATCTTGGTGTCCTGCATCAGCGCCTCCTGCTTGCGCGCCTGCAGGCCGAGTGTGTCGGTGGACAGGCGGGCGTGCACGCCGCCCGGCGGGAACACGAAGTCGCCGGGCAACAAGGTCTGGACCCCCATCACGTCGGCGGCGATCGGGCCCGACGATTCCACCGTGTCGGCCAGCGCCTTGAAGCCGACCGGCAGACCCGCGAAGCGCGACATGGCAAAGCCGTGCAGGCCGAGTTCGATGTATTCATCGACGCTTTGCGGATACAGCATCGGGATCATCGACGCGGCGAAGATGTGGTCGCTCTGGTTGGGCAGCGTGCTCGAATAGGCGCCGTGGTCGTCGCCGGCCACCAGCAGCACGCCGCCATGTTGTGACGTGCCGCCGTGGCTCATGTGCTTGAACACGTCGCCGCAGCGGTCGACGCCCGGGCCCTTGCCGTACCACAGCGCATAGACGCCGTCGACCCGGCTCTCGCCGGTCAGGTGCACCTGCTGCGTGCCCCACACGGCCGTGGCCGCCAGCTCTTCGTTCACGCCAGGCAGGAACTTGACGTCGTTGGCGTCCAGGTGTTTTTGCGCGTGCCAGAAGGCTTCGTCGATGCCGCCCAGCGGCGAGCCGCGGTAGCCCGAGACGAAGCCCGCGGTGTTGCGGCCGTGTGCGCGGTCGCGCCAGCCCTGCACGAGCATGAGGCGGACCAGCGCCTGGATGCCGCTCAGGTAGACGCGGCCGGTGGTCGATGTGTATTTGTCGTCCAGCGAAACGCTGGCGAGTGCGTGGGGGGTCATGGTTCGGATTCCGGTAGGAGTCGCAACAAGGCAGGCGTCGCCGCGGGTAAGCGGTGGGCGTGCCGGGCGATCGGTGGCGGGTATGCCGCCGATCACGGAGAGAAGTCACCAGGTGCTGAGTTCAGGTCGGCGGCACCTCCCCGGCAGGGTCTTCATACCAGCGGTCCTTGGCCAGCATCACGCGGTGGTGGCCGTGGCCCGAAGGCATCATGGGGAAGCAGTTCTCTTGCGCGGCCACCTGTACATCGAGGAAGAAGGCGCCGTCATGGGTCAGGCATTCGGCCAGCGCCGCGGGCAGGTCGGCCGGGTCGGACACGCGGCGCGCGCCCCAGCCGAAGGCCTTGGCCAGCGCCACGAAATCAGGCAGCGCCTCGTTCCAGCTGTGGCTCAGCCGGTTGCCGTGGTTCAGCTCCTGCCACTGCCGCACCATGCCCATGTAGCCGTTGTTGGACAGCACCAGCTTCACCGGCGTGCGGTGCTGCGCCGCGGTCGACATCTCCTGGATGTTCATCAGCACCGAGGCGTCGCCGCTGACGCAGACCACCAGCGCATCGGGGTGGGCGATCTGCGCGCCGATGGCTGCCGGCAGGCCGTAACCCATGGTGCCGGCGCCGCCCGAGGTCAGCCATCGGCCGGGCCTTTCGAAGCGCAGGTATTGCGCGGCCCACATCTGGTGCTGGCCGACATCGGTGGAGACGATGGCGTCGCGCCCTGCCAGCGACGCCTGCAGCGTGGCCATCAGCTGCTGCGGCAGGATCACGTCGGCCCGGGGCGTGAAGCCGAAGCAGCGCTCGGCGCGCCAGCGCGCGATGCGCTGCCACCAGGGCGCCAGCCGCTCGGGCGCGAGCGCCCGCAATGCCGGCATGGCCAGCAGCGCCTCAAGCACGGCGCCGCAGTCGCCGACCATGGGCACGTCGACCTTCACCACCTTGTTGATGCTGCCGGGATCGATGTCGATGTGGATCTTGCGCGCGTGCGGGCAGAACTCGTCGAGCTTGCCGGTGACGCGGTCGTCGAAGCGCGCGCCGATGCACACCACCAGGTCGGCCTCGTGCATGGCCAGGTTGGCTTCCAGCGCGCCGTGCATGCCGAGCATGCCGATGAAGCGCTCGTCGGACGCAGGGAAGGCGCCCAGCCCCATCAGCGTGAGCGTGCAGGGCGCGTCCAGCCGGCGCACCAGCCGCGTGAAGGCTTCGCATGCGGCCGGGCCCGAATTGACCAGCCCGCCGCCGCCATAGACGATGGGCCGGCGCGCGGTGGACAACAGATCGGCCGCGCGCTGCAGGCTGCCCGCGGGCGGCAGGCCGGCGGTCTTCAGCTTGCGCAAAGGCCGCGCGGGCACCGGCGCGCTGCTGCCGAGCGGCGTGAGCTGGATGTCCTTGGGCACGTCGATCAGCACCGGGCCGGGCCGGCCGGACGCGGCGATGTCCAGCGCGCGGCGCACCAGCGCGGGGATCTCATCGGCCACGCGGGCCTGCTGGTTCCACTTGGTGACCGGGCGCGACATGCCGAGGGCATCGCTTTCCTGGAACGCATTGGTGCCGATCACCGCCGTGGCCACCTGGCCGCTGATGCACAGCACCGGCACCGAGTCGCTCATCGCATCCAGCAGCCCGGTCATGGTGTTGCCCACGCCCGGGCCCGAAGTGACCAGCACCACGCCCACGCGCCCCGTGGTGCGCGCATAACCCTCGGCCGCGTGCATGGCGGCCTGCTCGTGGCGCACCAGGATGTGCCGCAGCCGCGGCTCGCCGTGCAAGGCGTCGTAGAGCGGCAGCGCCGCGCCACCGGGGTAGCCGAAGATGGTGTCCACACCGCATTCGACGAGGGTGTCGAGCAGCGCCATGGCGCCGTTGCGCAGGCGGGGCGGCGCGGGGCGCGGGGCGGGCTCGGTGGCCAGTGGTGTCAGTGGTGCCATTGATGGCGGCGAAAGAAATTGGGGAGAAAGCAGTTCCATGTGGCCTATTTTTCCGCCGATCACGCAGAATGGGCTTCTTATTTTCTGCTGTTTTAAGCCGATTTATGAAAACCAGTCGTCAAACAACGTCTTATTCGGAAAATTCATCGGACCAGCTGGACCTGGCCATTTTGCGGGTGCTGCGCGAGGACTCACGCAAGACGTTGCAGGAGATCGGCGCGGCGGTCGGCCTGTCGGCCACCAGTTGCTGGACGCGCATCAAGAAGCTCGAGACCCACGGCGTGATCCGCCGCTACACGGTCGACCTGGACCCGGCCAAGCTCGGCTACAACGACTTCGTGATCGTGCAGCTCACGCTGGAGAGCCACACGGATGAAACCCTGTACGAGTTCGGTCGGGTGCTGGCCACCATTCCCGAGGTACAGGAGGCCTACCTGGTCTCGGGCGACTACGACTACTACATCCGCATCGCCGTGCGCGACACCCGCGACTACGAGCGGCTGCTGCGCGAGAAGCTCTACAAGATCCCGGGCATCCGGCACAGCAAGTCGAGCTTCGTGCTGCGGGTGTTGAAGGAAGCCAGCGTGCCGATCTGACGGGTAGGGGCGCATCAACAGATCCCCCGGATCACCCGCGCACTCTCCACCGCCCACCACCCAACACCCTCAACGCCACCCTCTCACGGCCGCAGCACGATCTTGCTGCCCACCCGGTCCTGCACCATGCCCAAGGCAGCCTCGAAGTCATTGAACGCGACCTCGTGGGTTACCAGCCGCAGCACGTCCCCCACCACGGCCGGCAGCGCGCGCATCATCAGTTCCCAGGTGGTTTCGTTGTAGCCGCGCGAGCCGATCAGCGCCAGTTCCTTCAGCACGATGGGCGTGCTCTTCAGCGTGCTCGGCCCGTGGCACAGGCCGATGAGCCCGATGCTGCCGCCCTTGCGCGTCATGGCGATGGCCTGGTCCAGCGTGGCCGCCACGCCGCTGGTCTCGTAGACGATGTCGGCGCCGTCGAACTGCAGCTTGCGCAGCGCCACGGCCGGGTCTTCCTCGTCGATGTTGACCGGGATGGCGCCGATGGCCCTGGCCAGCGCCAGCCGGCCCTTGTCGGCGGCCACGCCCGTGACCATCACCTTGGATGCGCCCGCGGCAATCGCCAGGATCGCGCACAGGATGCCGATCGGCCCCGCGCCGATGACGGCTACCACGTCGCCACCGCGCACGGGCACACGTTCGATCACGGCATGTGTGGCCACCGACAGCGGCTCGAGCAGCGGCGCCACGGCGGTGTCGATGCCGTCGGGCAGCGGGTGCACGTTCCATGCGGGGACGCTCACGTATTCGGTCCAGCCGCCGTTGATGCGGCCACCCATCAGGCGCCGGTTGTCGCACAGGGTTGGCCGGCCCAGGCCGCAGTAGTGGCAATGGCCGCAGGCGATCTGCGGGTTGACCGACACGGTGGCACCGAGCGCCACGCGCGGACTGTCGCTGGCCACCACCGTGCCGGCGAATTCATGGCCCACGATCAGCGGGAACGACGGCGCGTACTGGCCCACCACCGCTTCGTACCATTTCCAGATGGCGACGTCGGTGCCGCAGATGCCGCCGGCCGAGATCTTGATCAACACCTCGCCGGATTGGCGCACCGGCGCATCGACTTCGATCAGGGCCATTGCGCCCGGTTCGGGGCGCAGTTTTGCGATGGCTTTCATGGGAGGTCTCCGTTTGTGCTGGGTGCTGGGTGCTGGGTGCTGGGTGATGGGTGATGGGTGATGGGTCGAAAGCGATGCGACGCAGTCAATGCGCGTGGGCGACCAGCACCATGTCCGCGCCCTTTTCGGCCAGCATCAGGGTGGGCGCATTCGAATTGCCCGAGGTGCAGCTCGGCAGAATGGAAGCGTCGATCACGCGCAGCCCGCTTACGCCGCGCACCCGCAGCGCCGGGTCGACCACGGCCTCGGCGTCGCCGCCCATGCGGCAGGTGCCGACCATGTGGTAGCCCGAGACGCCGCTGGCCATGGCATAGGCCAGCCACTCATCACGTGATGACGTGGCCGCGCCGGGCGAGGTTTCCAGCTGACTCCAGCGGCGCAGCGCCGGCATCGAGAACAGATTGCGCGCCAGTGCCAGCCCGGCGAGCAGGCCGTCGCGGTCGGACTCGGTCGACAGGTAATTCGGCGTGATGGCCGGAGCCTGCGCAGGATCGGCCGACCGGGCCAGCACCGTGCCGTGGCTTTCGGGATAGGACTGGTAGCAGGCGATGGTCATGCCGCCGAGCTGTTCAAGCGCATAGGTGCCGGGCTCGAAGCTCGCCGGTGCGAAGCTGAGCTGCAGGTTCGGCGCGGCGGCCTGTGCGTCGCTGCGGGCGAAGGCCGCACAGGTGCTGGCACCCAGCGTCAACAGACCGCGGCCGGTGAACACATACCGCATCAGCTCGGTCAGCATGGGCAGGCCGTGGGTGCGTTCGTTCAGCGTGCGGATGCCGCCGACGCGCTGCGTGACGCGCACCGAATAATGGTCGCGCAGGTTGGCACCGACGGCGGCGCGGTCCACCCGTACAGGCACGCCGAGCGATTGCAACAGCGCTGCCGGCCCGATGCCCGACAGCTGCAGCAACTGCGGCGAACGGATGCTGCCGCAACACACGATGACTTCGCGGCCGGCGCGCACACGCAGCCGTTGGCCGCCGCGCTGCAGCTCGGCGCCCAGCGCGCGTGAAGCCTCGCCTTCGCCTTCGAACAACACGCGCCGCACCAGGGTGCCGGTCATCACTTCGAGATTGCCGCGGCCCCGTGCGGCGCGCAGGTAGGTCTGCGCCGGACCGCGGCGAAAGCGGCCCAGACGGTTTTGCTGGAACGGCGCCGCGCCTTCGCGTTCGGGGCCGTTCAGGGTGTCGCGCACCGTGAGCCCGGCCTCGCCGCAAGCAGCCAGGAACGCCGTGCTGAGCGCATGGGTTTCGAGCGGAGACGACACTGGCAGACGCTTGTCGGGCGCCGCGCCCTCCGGGTTTTCCAGCTTTTGGTAATACGGCAACGCCTCGTCGAACGACCAGCCCGCACAGCCCTGCGCCACCCACAGACCGTGTTCCGCGCGGGCCGAGCGCACGTACAGCATGCCGTTCATCGAACCGGTCCCGCCGAGCATTTTTCCTTGCGGATAACCGATCACGCGGCCACCGATGGCGGGGTTGGGCTCGGAGCGGTAACGCCAACTCAGCGTGGGGTTTTCGATCAGCTTCAGGAAGCCGGCGGGAATATGGATGAAGGGGTCTCGGTCCTCCGGGCCGGCTTCGACGAGCAGCACGGTATGGCGGCCGCCTTCGGACAGGCGGTCGGCCAGCACACAGCCCGCGCTGCCGGCGCCCAGCACGACGAAGTCGACTTCGCGGTCCCAGGTCATTTCGGATTGGGGCATGCAGAGGTCCGTGCTTCAGGCTTTGGCCAAGACCGGTGTGGGTGCGCCGATGACCGGTTCATCGCGGCGCCGACAGCTGGTAGCCCAAGGCGTACTGCGCGCCCTCTACCGCCAAGGCACCCGCCCCCGTGAGCAACTGTTGCAACTGCACCCAGGCCCGGCTCAGCGTCTTCTGGTCGATGGCTTCAACCAGCACGACATAGTCGAACCCGGCCGTTGAGGGCGGCGGACGGATCCGGGTTTCGCCGGTCGTGGCATTGGCCCATTGCGCGATGTGGCGGCCCAGGTGCAGCGCGGTGACGCCGTCGATCTGAAAAGCCTGCAGCGCGGCGCCGGCCAGCGCCATGTCCGCAGTGGCCGATGTGCCGCCATCGGTGTGCAGCCGCAAGCTGGCCACCGCGCCGGCGGTTCCGTCGCCGAAGGACACCACGGTTTCACACACGCCGCGCAGGAAGTTGGTCATGCCGGGCATCACGCGGTTCGTCCAGTCGGTGGGCGTATTCAGTCGGGCGAGGTAGCCGGGCGAGCGGAAGACCTCGGTGTGGGCCAGCTCATACAACGTGAAACACACATGAGGCACCTGCTGCCAGTTCATAAAGCGACGGCCGCGCAGGAAGCCGGGAATACCCAGGCGTTCAGGCATGTGTTCCTCGGTGTGCCAACGCTCGAACTCGGACTCGAAGCCGG
>JAQGMQ010000064.1 GCA_028292305.1 Rhodoferax sp. | reverse complement strand
ATCTTCAACCGCGGCCGGCTGTACCCGCAGTTCTGAGGCATCACACCGCAGTGCGCCGCCTCCTCCATGTTGCCGACCGCCACCGCACCGCGTCCACCACGCGCCTGCTGGGCTGGCTGCTGGCGTTCACGGCGGGCGCCATCAATGCCGGTGGGCTGCTGGTGGTGCACATGTACACCTCGCACATGTCCGGCTTCGCCTCGCAGGTGGCCGACGGCCTGGTGCTGGGCAACGCCACGCTGGTGTTGGGCGCGCTCGGCGCCTTGCTGGCTTTCACAGCGGGCGCGGCCTGCACGGCCATCATCGTCAACTGGGCGCGGCTGCACCGGCTGCGCAGCGCCTTTGCCCTGCCCATGCTGCTGGAAGCCGCGCTGCTGCTGCCTTTCGGCCTGATGGGGGCGATCACGCTCACCTGGGACACCCCCTTCGCCGTGCCGCTCACCGTGCTGTTGCTGTCGTTCATCATGGGGCTGCAGAACGCCGTGGGCAGCAAGGTCTCGGCGGGCAAGATCCGCACGACGCACATGACGGGCAACCTCACCGACCTGGGCATGGAACTCGGCAAGCTGCTGTACTGGAACCGCAACGGCACGCCGGCGCAGATCCAGGTGCGGTCGAACCGGTCGCGCATGGCGCTGCACGGCGGGCTGATCGGCATGTTCATCGCGGGCGGCCTGTTCGGCGCAGCTGGCTTCAAGTACATCGGCTTTTTGTGGGTGGTGCCGCTGGCCGCGCTGCTGCTGGCGCTGTCGCTGCCCACCGTGCGGCACGACCTGCGGCGGTCGCACTACTTGCGCACCTTGCTCGGTGCGCTGTGGCAACGGCTGCGCCGGCAACGCGCCAAGCCAGTCGCGCCGCCGCCCTGAGCAGAACAAGAGACACCACGATGCAAACCAATCTCGCGCCCGAGTTCCAGAACACGCCGGATGGCCTGGCCGCCGAAGCCATCTTGCGCAAATGCGTGCACTGCGGCTTTTGCACGGCGACCTGCCCGACCTACCAATTGCTGGGCGACGAGCTCGACGGCCCGCGCGGCCGCATCTACCTCATGAAGCAGGTGCTCGAGGGCGCCGAGCCCACGCGCAGCACCCAGCTGCACCTGGACCGCTGCCTGACCTGCCGCAACTGCGAAAGCACCTGCCCGAGCGGGGTCGACTACGGCCACCTGGTCGACATCGGCCGCAAGATCGTCGACGCCAAGGTGCCGCGCCCGGCCGGTGAACGCGCCATGCGCTGGGCGCTGAAGGAGGGCCTGACGTCGCCGCTGTTCGGCCCGGCGATGAAGCTCGGCCAGGCCGTGCGTGGCTTGTTGCCGGAGGCGCTGAAGGCCAAGGTGCCCGCACCGCAGAACGCCGGCGCCTGGCCCACACGCAGCCACGCGCGCAAGATGCTCATGCTCACCGGTTGTGTGCAGCCGGCGATGATGCCCAACATCAACAGTGCCACCGCGCGTGTGCTCGACGCGGCCGGCATCCAGGCCGTGGTGGCGCCGCATGCCGGCTGCTGCGGCGCGGTGAAGTTCCACCTGAACGACCACGCCGGTGGGCGCGACCAGATGCGCGCCAACATCGACGCCTGGTGGCCGTCGGTGGAGCGCGGCGAGGTGGAGGCCATCGTCATGAACGCCTCGGGCTGCGGCGTCACCGTGAAGGAATACGGACACACGCTGCGGCACGATCCGGTCTATGCCGAACGCGCCGCCCGCATCAGCGCACTGACGCGCGACCTCTGCGAACTGCTGCCCGACCTGATGCCGCCACTGGCCGCGCTGCTGGCCACCAAGCCCGGTCGCCCGGCTGAAAAGCTGGCCTTTCACCCACCTTGCACGCTGCAGCACGGCCAACAGATCCGCGGCAGTGTGGAAACCCATTTGCGCGAACTTGGCTTTGACGTGCGCACCGCACCCAACGAGGCGCACCTGTGCTGCGGCTCGGCCGGCACGTATTCGGTGTTGAACCCCGACATCGCCTACCAGCTGCGCGACCGCAAGCTCGGCAACCTGGGCCAATGTTTCGGGGACGCGGCCGAGGCCGACACCATCGTCAGCGCCAACATCGGCTGCATCACCCACCTGCAAAGCGGCACGCCCACGCCGGTGCGGCATTGGGTGGAAGTGCTGGACGCCGCACTGGCCAGCTGACTCCTGACACCACGCTGTCAGCAGGGGGTCCGCAGTATCGAGGCTTCATTCAACAGGAGCCGACCCCATGAAGACCGATAGCCAACCCGCTCCCCAAAGAGCCGCCAAAAACTGGATCGCCGTGGCCGGCGCCGAACACGCGCGCCGCGGTCGCGACGCCGCGCCCACGGGCTTCATGCAGGTCTGCCACGGTAAGCGCGGGCCGTTGCAGCGCGTGGCGCCCGGCGACCGCGTGGCCTACTACGCGCCGGCACTGACCATGGGCGGCACCGACAAGCTGCAGCGCTTCGTCTCCATCGGCGTGGTGCAGCCGGGCGAGCCGTATGGGTTCGACACGGGCGGCGGCTTCACCCCCTTCCGGCGCGACGTGGCCTATGTGGCCGCGCAGGAAGCCGCCATCGCGCCCTTGCTCGACGTGTTCGATTTCGTCGAAGACCGCAGCCGTTGGGGTTATAAATTCCGCTTCGGCCTGTTCGAGGTGACCACGGCCGACATGCGGCGCATCGCCGTGGCCATGGATGCGCCGCTCGGTGCGTTGGCCCTGGCCTGATCTCCAACACCCCATCCATGCGCCGTGCCGACCGCCTTTTTCAACTCGTCCAGCTCATTCGCGGCAGGCGGCTCACCACCGCGGCGTATCTGGCGGCGCGGCTCGCCGTGTCCGAACGCACCGTGTACCGCGACGTGGCCCAGCTGCAGCACCAGGGCGTGCCCATCGAAGGCGAAGCGGGCATGGGTTACCGCCTGGGCCGTGGGTTCGAACTGCCGCCGTTGATGTTCACCCAGGACGAGGCCAAGGCGCTGGTGGCGGCGGCGCGGTTGGCGCAGGTCTGGCTCGACGCGGGGCTGGCGCGCGAGGTGGAAGGCGCGCTCGGCAAGATTCTCTCGGTGCTGCCGCCGGCGGCCAGGGTCGCGGCAGAAAGCGTGGCGCTGTACGCACCGCAGGTGGGCCTGGCGCCGGCCGAGCAGGGCCGGCTGCAGGTCTTGCGTGAAGCGGTGCAGGGACGGCACAAGCTGCGGCTCGACTACCTGGATCTGGCCGAGCGCAGCAGCCAGCGCGTGGTGCGGCCGCTGGGGTGCTTCTATTGGGGCAAGGTGTGGACGCTGTCGGCCTGGTGCGAGACGCGGCAGGGTTTCCGTGGCTTTCGGGTCGATCGCATCCAGCAAATCGAGGTGACGGCCCAGCGCTTCAGCGACGAGCCGGGCAAGACCCTGGCCGACATGCTGCGCCAGGTGGACGGCGAACTGGCCGCCAAAACAACAGCGCCGAATTCAGGCGGCCAACGCTGATTCGATGTCTTTGGCCAGGCTTTTCGGCGTGTCGGTGGGCGCGTAGCGCTTGATCACCTGGCCGTCCTTGCCGACCAGGAACTTGGTGAAGTTCCATTTGATCGCCTTGGTGCCCAGCAGGCCGGGCGCCTCTTTGGTGAGCCACTGGTACAGCGGGTGCGCGTTGCCGCCGTTCACGTCGATCTTGGCCATCATCGGAAACGTCACGCCGTAGTTCAACTGGCAGAAGCTGGCGATCTCGGTGTTGGCGCCCGGGTCCTGCGAGCCGAACTGGTTGCACGGGAACCCGAGCACGGCCAGGCCTTGCGCGCCGTAGGTCTTGTTCAGTTCTTCCAGACCCGCGAACTGCGGCGTGAAGCCGCAGGCGCTGGCGGTGTTCACCACCAGCAAGACCTTGCCCTTGAAGTCGGAAAGCGGCAGGGCGCGGCCGTCGATGCCAACCGCGTCAAAGTCGTAGATCGAGGAAGGCATGTGCGGCCCCTAGTGCAAATTGTCGCTGCGGGCGATGAACAGCAGGTGGTCGACTTCTTCGCGGTAGACCACGCAGTTGCGCTGGTGCCAGCGCCGGATCACCCACATGAACCCCGCCACCACCAGCCCGAACACGGTGATCGCGCCGAAGGCCGAAAGCCCCATGCCGGTCGACAAGGTATAGAACGCGCCCAGGCCCAGGATGCAGGCCTGCTCGTTGAAGTTCTGTACCGCGATGGACCGCCCGGCACCCATGAGGTTGTGGCCGCGGTGCTGCAGCAGCGCATTCATCGGCACCACCAGAAAGCCGCCCAGCGCACCCAGCAGAATCAGGAAAGGCGCGGCGATCCAGACGTTGTGAATCAAATTGAGCAGGATCACCAGCACCCCCATGGCGATGCCCAGCGGGATCACCTTGGTGGCCGTGTCGAGCTTCATGCGCATCGAAGCCACCACCGCGCCCACCGCCGTGCCGATGGCCACCACGCCCACCAGGCTCGACGCCTGGGTGGTGCTGTAGCCCAGCGCGGCTGCGCTCCAGGCCAGCACGATGTATTTGAGGTTGCCGCTCACGCCCCAGAACAGGGTGGTGGTGGCCAGTGAAATCTGGCCCAGCTTGTCGCGCCACAGGCGGCTGTTGCAGCGCCAGAAATCAGGCAGCAGCGCCAGCGTGTTCTTCGGCATCGGCCGCATTTCCACGCCGGTGTGCGGGATGCGGGTGTTGAACCAGGCGGCGATCGCGTAGACCAGGATCAGCACCGCGATGGCCGCCGCGGGCGCCGTGTCGATGCCGGTGTCGATGAACGGAATGTCGATGGCCAGCAAGTGCCGCGAGACCGCCGCGCCGACCAGCTGGCCGCCGAGCAGCACGCCCAGAATGATGGAGGCGATCGTCAGGCCTTCGATCCAGCCATTGGCCTTGACCAGTTGCGAGGCAGGCAACAGCTCGGTGAGGATGCCGTACTTGGCCGGCGAATACGCCGCGGCACCCAGGCCCACCACGGCGTAGGAAATGAGCGGGTGCGAGCCGAACAGCATCATCAGGCAGCCCAGCACCTTGATGCCGTTGCTGTACAGCATCACCTTGCCCTTGGGCTGCGCGTCGGCGAACGCGCCCACGAAAGGCGCCAGGATCACGTAGAACAACGCGAACATCGGCACCAGCGCAGCCTGCTGCCACTCCGGCGCGCCACTGGTACGCAACAACTGCACAGCGCCCACGAACAATGCATTGTCTGCCAGCGAGCTGAAAAACTGCGCCGACATGATGGTGAAAAAACCGCGCTTCATTAAATGCTGTTGGCGGCATCAGTGGGGCTGATGCAGGGTGATTTAAGACATCTCTCTTAGGAGAGCGGGTTATATCACGCGGGCCGGTGACAAAATCCCTGAAAGCCCCCGCAACGCCGGGCGGCATCTCGCGCAACGCCCCTCAACCTTCGCACCGGTTACCACCATGCCACGTCCCATCCAGGCCACCATCCACACCGAATCCCTGCGCCACAACCTGGCCCGCGCGCGCGCCGCCGCACCGGATGCGCGGGTCTGGGCGATCGTCAAGGCCAACGCCTATGGCCACGGCATCGAACGCGTTTTCGAAGGCCTGCGCGGCGCCGATGGCTTCGCCCTGCTCGACCTGAACGAGGCCGAGCGGGTGCGTGCGCTCGGCTGGCGTGGCCCGATCCTGCTGCTCGAAGGCGTGTTCGAGCAGCGCGACCTGGAGCTGTGTTCGCGCCTCGGCCTGTGGCACACCGTGCATTGCGACGA
>JAQGMQ010000944.1 GCA_028292305.1 Rhodoferax sp. | reverse complement strand
CAGGGTGTAAAAGCGACGACATTGAGGGTGAATTGCGACAAAGTATCACCGTTATACAAGGAAAAAGAACTTATGCGATTTTAAGGCTGTTTAAAAAAGTTAAAAAGAGTATCAGGTGTTCGACTATAGTCCCTCTCTCTCCGCTGAAATCAATATCAAAACTACTTAAAGCCTGCAAATCATTGATATGCAGGCTTTGCATTTTGGTAAAATAGCTATATTATTCACCAAATCGCACTAAATTAGTGAGTAAACCTGCAGGCGTAGGTATGCTGCTGGTATGTCTTATAGAAAGGAGTGTAAAAGGGTATGAGATATTTTGTGGATAAACATTCGATAGTACGAAAAATTTGGGGTAAGGCCGATACCGTACTGTTTATTTTTGCCGGCGCTGCTGCTGAGTTTGCTCTTAACAAAGCGGTAGACTGGCTATACTTTACCGGAAAATTGCCGGCTGATCCGCTGACACGATTATTTTCGACCGTTACTTATGCGCGCAAGATCGTGTTCTCTACCTATGATGATGCCAATATTGCTATTGACCAGATAACTGCTATACACAAACAAGTAGAAGCCACCCGCGGCACCCAAATACCCGATTGGGCCTACCGCGATGTTTTGTTTATGCTGATAGACTATTCCATCCGATCTTACGAGTTGCTGGAAAGACAATTGACTTCTGCAGAGAAGAGTGAAATATTCCATGTATTTTATAAGGTAGGCAGTCGCATGGGCCTTAAAGACCTACCTAAAAATTACTTGGCGTGGGTAACCATGCGCAACGAACACCTGCGACAAAACATGGAATACGGTGGCCTTACCCATGACTTGTTTAAACAATACCGCAAACACCTTGGCAACCAACGGTATTGGCTATTGAGAAAAGTGCAGGCGCTCATTGTACCGCCAAGAGTAAAACATTTATTGCGACTGGAAAGCGGAAAGATCCTGCTGCCTGTTCTTTTCCTTTATAAACTAACAGGCATAATAAACCTGAAACATGTTTTAAGAAGTGCCTTATTACCTGAGCAGTATAAAACACAAATACAAGCATTGGATAAGCCGGAATGACCAAAGCCGGTGCAGTGTGTTATTCACTTGCTGGACAACTTAGTTTATTTACTTTTATATCCGGCCAGCATAACTATAGTGTTGAGGCGAAAATAAAAATCAAGGTCGCTTATGGAAACCCCATCGATATTGCATCCTTAATAAAAAGTAATAAATTGTTGATCTAAACCTTACACCATGAGATTTTTATGTTTTAATTCTTTCAAGTATTATCTTGTTTTAGCTTTTTCATTTCAGTTCATAAATGGTTTTTGTCAGGTTACAACAGATTCTTTAACCACCAAAAGTATAGAGAGGCTTGAAGCAGCTATCCGGGTTAAGAAAACCTTACTGCAAACGCAGCAAGAGCTGGAGTTTATAAAACAAAAGGCTCTAAAATCACATGACGATATTTTACTTGCCCGCAGCCTCAATGATTTACTACAGATACGTGACCAGCTTACAGAAGATACCCTGTATTTTCGCAATAGTGCATTTATGGATTCGCTGTTAAATAGTTCTGCTACCTCGTTGCAGCTTAAAGCTATAATTCACATTTTGCATGCCCAGCGTATCAGCAGATTTGACACCAGGCCGCTAAAATTTAACCGTGCTGCCTATCGAACCCAAGGCCTGAAAAATGATTACGCAGCTTTAAACACTTTTTTGTTGGATAGTATTGTAAACAACGATATTAATGAATCTCTTAAATATCACAGCACAAAAGCCGAAGGCAATCGGCTACTATGGTTTTCGTCTAATCCTGATGTGTTTTTATTTGAGCCTCGTTTTGAGGATATAGCTTTGGCAGAACGTGTGAATTTGCTGGCAATTAAAAAATATTTTAATGAGGAGCAGAGCGACGTGTTGGGTAGCTGGTTGTCGTTGTCATCACCGGCGTTTCTAAATAAGCTGGACAGCCTTGCCGGCAATACAAAAAATAGCAATAACATACTTGTCGCCTACCAGCACTGGCTTTCGTTTCATAAAACAGACCCTGTAACTTCTTCTTTTATTGAATCGCTCGCCCGGAAATATATTTACTTGTCTGCCTCTCAAGATTCACTCACCCGGCAGTGGTATATTAAATATTTACAAGAGGGTATAGCTTCTCCTTATTCTGCAGTTAAGGCCCATTCCGTTTATCAGCTTTGCCTCATCTGGAACGAAGAAGGTAATAAGTATGCCAATTTTGAAGACCGGTATAGTTACCGGCCTCTTCCAAATTTTGATCCTAAATATCAGTTCTACTCAGCAAAAACTTTGCAGTTGTATAAGCAGCATCAAGATTTGATGTACAAGTATCCGTTATTTAACAAAGTGCTTAATTTGATGGCCCAACAAATTCGTTCAAGAGGTATCCGTATTGAAATGGAAAATCAGCACCTTCCGGGAGAACCTATACCTGTAAGGGTAATTTACAGAAATACCGATACGTTGTTTTACCGAATCATCCGGATCAGTTCCACCGAGCCTGCCGGAAAAGGA
The DNA here is from genome assembly GCA_028292305.1 of Rhodoferax sp. Taxonomy (GTDB): domain Bacteria; phylum Pseudomonadota; class Gammaproteobacteria; order Burkholderiales; family Burkholderiaceae_C; genus Rhodoferax_B. The sequence goes on along the minus strand of JAQGMQ010000944.1, from coordinate 617 downwards.
AGAGTTGGAGCAACAGCACAGTTATTGAATCGGCCTACTGTAACTACGGGTAATTTTCTTCTTCCCCTTCCACCTGATAATAACCGGCATGCAGTGTATTTAAAGTTAGGGCAATTGCCAATTGGCCACTACCGTTTATTGTTCAGCAACATGCCAATTAAGACTGATGGCTACGATCTCAACAATCTTGCCTTTGAAGTTACCGGGATAACTGCTGTTAACACCGATGAAAAAATATTTGTGCTTAACAGAAAAACAGGTTTCCCATTGGCCGGAGCGCATATTAAAGCTCTTAAAAACAAAACAGCCATAAATAGTAAAGAAATACCTGATGTAGTTAACAGCAAGGGGTACGTGAATATTGCAAAAGGCGCTGATAGTATTACCATAACTTACAAAGGCGATACAACGGGCTATAAGTTTTATGTTCGCAACAACGAATTGCGGAATGAAGTGTATAACGAAGGTGAATTTGATGACCTTACTAACTTCTACGATCATAATTTGCGTATGGAAATCTTCACCGACCGAAGTATATTCAGGCCCGGACAAACCGTACATTACAAGATCATCTTTTTAACTAAGGACCCTAATAACGGAAGCGTAATACTTTTTAA
>JAQGMQ010000012.1 GCA_028292305.1 Rhodoferax sp. | reverse complement strand
CGACGCGCAATTCATCGCCCAGGCGCGTGAACGCGCATTTCACTTCGTCATCGATGGTACTGACAGACGGCGCCCGCTTCGGCTTCTTCAGCTTGAACGTGGCGCTGTAGCCCTTGCCCGGATAGATCGGCAGGTCGACACCGACGGTGCGCAGCAGCGGCGCGGAGTAGGAACCGCAGGCCACGACGAAGCCGTCGCCCTGCAACAGCTGCTCGCCGGCGCCGGCCCTCGGGCGCACGGCGATGGATTTGATCGCCCCGCCGTCCTTGTTCAGCCGCAATACATCGTGCCCGTAGAGAAAGGTGGCGCCGCGCGCGGCACAGCGTTTTGCCAGCTCCTGGGTGAAGACACGCGCGTCGCCGCTTTCGTCACTGGCGGTGTAGGTGCCGCCGACGATTCGGTGCGCAAACTGCTTGAATGCCGGCTCGATCTTCATGAGTTCGTCGCGACTCACCACCTTGCGGTCTACGCCGAACTTGCGCATCAGCGCAGCGGCGTCTCCGGCCGTAGCGAAGGATTTTTCGTCGGTGTAGTAATGCGCGATGCCGCGTTCGAGCCGGTTGTAGACGATGCCCGTCTGGCGCACCACTTCCTTCAAGGCCACGTGGCTGTAGGCGCCGAGTGCCACGATCTGCTGCACGTTGCGCTCGAACGCAGTGTCGTTGCACTGGCTCAGAAATTGCAATCCCCAACGCCATTGCTGCCAGTCGAGTTGTGGGCGGAACAGCAGCGGAGCGTCGTTGCGGAACATCCACTTCAACAGCTTGGCGGGTGCGTCGCGGTTGGCCCAGGGCTCGCAGTAGCTCACCGAAATCTGCGCCGCGTTGGCGAAACTGGTCTCCAGCGCCGCATCGGGCTGGCGGTCGACGACGGTGACCTCGTGGCCCCGTTCGAGCAGATGCCACGCGGTGCTGATGCCGATGATCCCTGCGCCCAAGACGATTATTTTCATGAATCAAGTTTCCGCGAAGTCGACTTTGAATAACAGTGAAATTAAACTAACAGTGAAAACATCAGAAAAACTAATCCAACAGTGGCACCCGTAAGATGAGCACGCTTGACCCCGACGCCCTCGAATGCCTGGCCGCCATCGTGGAAGAGGGCGGCTTCGAGCGCGCCGCCCAACGGCTGAACATCACCCAGTCGGCCGTGTCGCAGCGCCTGCGTTCCCTCGAATCGCAAGCAGGAACCGTGCTCATCGTGCGCAGCCGCCCGCTCAGGCCCACGGCGGCCGGCCATCTGTTGCTGAAGCACACCAAGCAGCTGCGTCTGCTGCGCGCCGACTTGGAGCGCGACATGCAGGAACTGGCGCCCAGCCTGCTGGGCGGGTCGCGCGACGAGGAGCGCATCTCGATCGCCATCAACGCCGACAGCATCGCCACCTGGGCCATGGGCGCGCTGCAGGGCGTGGTGCAGCAGGGGTTGCCGCTGGAGATCATCACCGACGACCAGGATTTCACCCAGGACTGGCTGCGCGAAGGCCAGGTGCTGGGCTGCGTGACCACGTTCAAGCAGGCTTTGCGGGGCTGCAAGGTGGTACCGCTCGGGGCCATGAACTACGTTGCCGTGGCCACGCCGGATCTCGCACGTGACCGGCTGGGCGGCGAACTCACGGCGCACAATTTCCGCAAGGCGCCTTTCGTGGCCTTCAACCGCAAGGACGACATGCAGACCGAGTTCGTGGGCAAGGCGTTCGGCCTGAAACGCGTGACGCTGAGCCAGCTGTTCGTGCCGAGTTCGGAGGGCCAGGTGCGCGCCGTGCTGGCAGGCTGGGGGGTCAGCGTGGTGCCTGAGCTATTGGTGCGCGGGCTCTTGGCGCAGGGCCTGCTGGTGAACCTGGCGCCGGCCCACATGTTGCAGATCCAGCTGTACTGGCACTGCTGGAACCTGCAGTCGGAAGTGCTCGATTCACTCAGCGCCGCGTTGACGAAGGCGGCCAGCGTCGCGCTGACCTGAGCGCACCAAAGCTCAGAAGCCCAGCACGTTTTCGTCCTTCAGTGTGCCGCGCAGGGTCTCGGCCTTGGCGGCGTCGAATTCGCCTTCGACCCGGGCCAGCACGTCGCCTTGGCGGTTCACCACCACCGCATAGGCCTTGTCGGTGCCCGACAGGCCGACAGCCCGGCTGAAGGCCGCACGGTCGGTGATCACCGGCAGCACGCTGGCGCGTGAGGGGTCGTTGGCGAAGCGTGTGCGCAGGCGGGTTTCGATGGCCTCGCGGCCGGCCGCATCGCCCGGGTCGTTCACGATCGGCATGCGTACCCAGGGGATGGCGTCGCTGCGCGTGAGGCACAGGCCCTTGATCCAGCTTTCGATGTCGGCACGGTGGCTGTTGTTGAAGCCGATGAGCGCCAGCGTGCGCTCGGCCGGGAAGCCGGCCAGCAGCGGGATCGTCTGCTGGTCGAGCCGCGTGACCATCAGCGACGGCAGGCGCCCCATGACGGAGGATTCCGTGGGCGTGGCCACGGCGAAGGTGGCCGCAGCCAAAATAGCACCGATCCACGCGATTGTGTTCAACCAGACGCTTTTCATAGGGCACCTCCAGGTGATTCACCATAGTGCTTTACCGTTGGCTTGGAAACCCTATTTGTGCATCCGTCACACATGTTT
>JAQGMQ010000904.1 GCA_028292305.1 Rhodoferax sp. | reverse complement strand
GCGAGATATTCGACCTGGCCGACAGCCTCGAAGTGCTCAATCTCTCGGGCAACGCGCTCAGCAGCCTGCCCGACGATCTGCCGCGTCTCCACAAGCTGCGCGTGCTGTTCTGCTCCGACAACCCGTTTGTCGAACTGCCGGCCGTGCTGGGCCGGTGTCAGGCGCTCGAGATGATCGGCTTCAAGGCCAACCGGATTTGCCATGTGCCGGCGGATGCGTTGCCGCCGCGTCTGCGCTGGCTGATCCTGACCGACAACCAGATCGATGCACTGCCCGCCGAGATCGGCCAATGCAGCCAACTTCAGAAACTGATGCTCGCCGGCAACCAGCTGTCGCAGTTGCCGTCCACGCTGGCCAATTGCCGCCGACTGGAGTTGCTGCGCATCTCGGCCAACCGCTTCGAGTCCATGCCCGAATGGTTGCCGTCGATGCCACGCCTGACCTGGCTCGCCTGCGCCGGCAACCCGATGGAGCGGGTGGTGGTGCCGCCGCCGGCCGCGGCGCCCGTGCCCTGGCATGCGCTGGTCATCGACGGGTTGCTGGGCGAGGGCGCGTCGGGTCGGATCTACCGCGCGCACTGGCAACGCGATGGTGCGGCCGCCGTTCCGCTGGCCGTCAAGCTGTTCAAGGGCGAGGTCACCAGCGACGGCTGGCCGCAAAGCGAATTGGCCGCGAGCCTGGCTGCCGGCAGGCACCCGAACCTGATCCCCGTGGTTGGGCCGCTGGCGGGCCACCCGCAGGGCACGGCCGGCCTCGTGATGCACTTCATCCCGCCCACGTTCAAGACCCTGGCCGGCCCGCCGAGCCTGGCCTCCTGCACGCGCGACGTGTACGCCGCGGGCACCCGCTTCGCGCCGGCCACCGTGGCGCGCATTGCCCGCGGCGTGGCGGCAGCGGGTGCGCACCTGCATGCACGGGGCATCCTGCATGGCGACCTGTACGCCCACAACCTGCAGTGCGACGCGGACGGCCATTGCCTGCTGGGCGACATGGGCGCCGGGTCGTTCCTGCCCGACGACGCGGCCAGGTCGCAGGCCTTGCAAAGGCTCGAAGTGCGGGCCTTCGGCTGCCTGCTCGAGGAGTTGCTGCAGCACGCCGACGGCACCCGGGGCAGCGGCACGCACCAAGCGTGGTCGGCCTTGCGCGACGACTGTCTGACGGAAACGGTGAGCGCACGGCCCTTGTATGCCGAGGTCGTACAGCGGCTGCAGACGCTGTCGCCGTGAAGCAAGTCATCGCTGCCTGACTGCGCACTCGGCGTGCTACGCTGCTGCGGTCATTCCTGACCAGTCACCTCTCCGAAGCCCTTCCATGCCCCTCGATCTCTGGCTCGCCTTCGTGGCTGCCTCCGCCGTGTTGCTCGTCATCCCCGGCCCGATGCTTTTGTCCGTCATCAGTTATTCGATCGCCCACGGCCGCCGCGCCAACCTGCCGTTGGTGGCCGCCGTGGTGCTGGGCGACTCGACGGCGCTGGCCCTGTCGCTGCTCGGCCTGGGCGTGTTGCTCGCGGCGTCGGCGTTCTGGTTCACGGTGGTGAAGACGGCTGGCGGCCTGTACCTGCTGTACCTCGGCATCAAGCTGCTGCGCGCGGGCGTGGCCCCGGCGGCGAGCACCGCGGCGCCGGTCGCCGGTTCGCGCTGGAAGCTGTTTGCCAACACCTACATGGTCACGGCGCTGAACCCCAAGGGCATCATGTTCTTCGTGGCCTTCCTGCCGCATTTCATCAGCCCGAACGCGGCCTTCAGCGCCACCCACCAACTGTGGATTCTGGCTGTGACCTTCGTCTGCATGGCCGCGCTGAACGCTACGCTCTACGCCGTGTTCGCCTCGGTGGCGCGTGACGCGCTGGCTTCCCCGAAAGCGCTGCGGCGCTTCCATCTCGCTGGGGGATCGCTGCTGTCGGCGGCGGGTGTGTGGGCGTTGCTGGCGAAGCGGCCGGGGTGATTGGCGTGTCCGGTTCCATTTGCGTGGTCTGCGCAGCCGAGACGCTCGGCGGCTAGCCGGCACACGGGATACTGCCTATGCGCGTTCGAGGTCGCCTGCATGACACTCGGTGGGCCCATCTTGTTCGTTCCGAGTCGGAGACACCCATGATTTTTCGCTTCGCCACCGGCGGATTCGCAGCAGCCTGTGCGGCCACGCTGTCCGCCGTTTTTCTGGCCGCGCCACAGGCCCAGGCGCAACCCGCTTTCCCCAGCAAGGTCATCAAGGTCATCGTGCCCGTGGCGCCGGGCGGCGGTGCGGACATGGTGGCGCGCATGGTCACCGAGAGGATGTCACAGTCGCTGGGCACGACCATCATCATCGACAACAAGGCCGGCGGCTCGGGTTCGATCGCGGCGATGGAGGTGGCCCGGGCCGCGCCCGACGGCTATACGCTGATGCAGTGTTTCGTGGCCACCCACAGCACCAATCCTGCCGTGCTGAAGCTCAAGTACGACCCGATCGCCGACTTCGCGCCGGTCGGGATGATGGCGCAGACGTCCAATGTGCTGGTGGTCGGCGAGCAGTCGAAGGCCAGGACCCTGCAGGAGTTCCTGTCGCTGGCGCGGGCCAAACCTGGCGTCATGAATTTCTCGTCGGCCGGCTCGGGCTCGGCCACCCACCTGATCATGGAATACCTGGAAAATCAGGCCAGGGTGGACCTGGTCCACGTGCCGTACAAGGGCGCTTCGCCGGCCCTGCAGGACTTGCTGGGCGGCCAGGTCGACGCGATGTTCCCGAGCCTGACCACCGCGCTGCCCTACATCAAGGCCGGCAAGCTGCGCGCGCTGGCGGTGGCCTCGTTCAACCGCGACCCGGTGCTGCCCGATGTGCCCACCGTGGCCGAGCAGGGCTTCCCGGGTTTCAGCGCCATCCAGTGGTGGGGCCTGTGCGCCCCGGCCAAGACGCCCGAGCCCGTGGTGGCCCGGTTGAACAAGGCGCTGAACGAGGCCCTGGCCCTGCCCGACATCAAGGCCCGCCTGCACGAGATGGCGGCCGAGCCTATGCCGGTCACGCCGGCGCAGTTCGAATCGTTCTTGAAGGCGGAGGTGGCGAAGTGGACCAAGCTGGTGAGCGACACGCATCTGCAGATCGAGCAGTGACGGGGCGCCGTGGGGGTCAGGCCGTCGAGGTCGTTGGATGGTGTGTCGAAGCGCCGGATGACCTTACCTGCGCAGCATCAGACCTTGCTCAGCCGCTCCGCCATGCGCGTCTGCCAGCCCGCTCCAGTGGCTTTCCATCGCTCGATGACATCGGCGGGCAGGCGCAACGAGATCAGCTTGCGCGGGTTGGCCGAGACAGGACGTCCGCCCTTGTTGACCTTGGCCCGCGCCAGCATTTCATCGGTCAGCTCGGGTAGTTCTTCGTACTCTTCAGGCTGAACCCGGTGGGTGTCGCTGCGCAACAGATCAGACTGCAAGGAGCGGTGCGATGCGGGCTTGTTCGCGTTCATTGGCTTTCCTCATGCTGAAGATGTGGCGATCCGCGCCACGCGGCGTGTAGCCGACCACCACCATGCGCTTCGCCAGCAGCCCGAAGCAAATGATGCGAACTTCGCCATAGTCCTTGCG
>JAQGMQ010000870.1 GCA_028292305.1 Rhodoferax sp. | reverse complement strand
GGTTCGGGAATTCGCGCTTGGCGGTGGCGACCAGGCAATAACCGGCGGCATCGGTGTGGCCGGTTTTCAGGCCGTCCACCGTCGGGTCGCGGAACAGCAAGCTGTTGCGGTTGGTGTCGTTGGTGGTCGGCGTGCCCTGGTAGCGGTATTTCTTGATCGCGTAATACGACAGGTATTCCGGGAAGTCATGCATGAGCCGGGTGGCCAGAATGCTCAGGTCGCGCGCCGTGGTCATGTGGCCAGGCTCGGCCAGGCCTTCAGGATTTTTGTATGTGGTCGACTTCAGGCCCAGCGCCTTGGCCTGTTCGTTCATCAACTGCACGAAGCGCTCGGCGGTGCCGCCCACCGCTTCGGCCAGCGCCATGGTGGCGTCGTTGCCCGACTGCACGACCATGCCCTTGATGAGGTCGTCGACGGGCACCTGCATCTTCGGGTCGATGAACATGCGCGAGCCAGGCATCTTCCAGGCGTGTTCGCTCACCGGCAGGGTTTGCTTGAGGTCGAGCTTCTTCGACTTCAGCGCGTCGAACACCAAATACTGCGTCATCAGCTTGGTCAGCGACGCCGGCTCGACCGGCATGTCCGCATCCTTTTCGAGCAGCATCTGGTTGGCGGTCACGTCCAGCACCAGGTAAGACTTGGCGGCGATCTCCGGCCCCTGGATCGGCTGGGCCGACGCCATCACACACGAAAGAGCGAAGAGCGGCGCACACAGCGCCTTCAGCAAACGGTTCATTGGATTGGAATCAAACTAAAAAGGACAGGACGCCGATGCGGCCCGCAAGGCTGTCAAGACTGGCAATGGCCCGCGCCTTGCCGCGAACCTACGCGTACGCCCGGCGTCGGAAGGTTCAGGCGCGCAGGTGGCGCATCACCAGGTTTTTCAGAAGCGGCAACTGTCCGTGAAAGAAATGCCCGCCTCCGGGTACGACCGTCACGGGCAGTGACTGCGGCCGCGCCCAGTCCATCACCGACGCGAGCGGCACGGTGTCGTCGAGTTCGCCGTGCACGACCAGCGTGCGGTCGTGCGCCTCGGCAGGGATTTCGGCCACGGTAAAACGCGAGGCCGCAGTACCCACCAGCACCAGTTTTTCCACCGGCCGCGTGGCCCACAAGGCCTTCATCGCGTGGCTGGTGACAAACGAACCGAACGAAAAGCCGGCCAACGCCAGCGGCACATCGGCAGGCGCGCTTTGCGCCACCACGGCCAGCAGGTCGTCCAGCTCGCCGCGGCCTTCGTCGTACACGCCTTCGGTGGCGCCCACGCCGCGAAAGTTGAAGCGCACCGCGCTCCAGCCGCAACCCACCAGCGCCCGCGCCAGCGTCTGCACGACCTTGTTGTCCATGGTGCCGGCGAACAGCGGATGCGGATGCGCCACCACGGCCACGCCGCGCGGACTTTCGCCGGGCGCGAGGCTGGGCGCGTCGATCACGGCTTCAATGCGGCCGGCGGCACCGGTCAGAGTCAGTCGCTGGGTGGATGCGTTCACGAAAAAGCTACCGAATTGGGCGAACTGCGGGCGGGCCTGGTGGCGGCCGGCGGTTCTAGGAACAGGAAAAAGGCGTTCAGCGCCCGAGGTGCGGCGGCACGAGCAGGCGCTCGACCACCTGGCCATGCTTCAGATGCGACTCGACGATTTCATCGATGTCGCTTTCGTCCACGAAGGTGTACCAGACGGCTTCCGGGTAGACCACCGCGACCGGACCCGCGGCGCAGCGGTCCAGGCAGCCCGCCTTGTTGACCCGCACCTTGCCCGGCCCGGACAACCCCGCCGCCTTGACCTGCGACTTGCAGCGGTCGAAGCCGGCCTGCGCGCCATGCAGGGCACACGAGTCCTCGCCGTTCTTGCGTTCGTTGAGGCAAAAGAAGATGTGCCGTTCGTAGTACGACGCTGCGGGGCCGACACCGTGGTCACCGTGGTTTTTTTCGCTCATGGCCCGATTCTAGTTTTCCAGATCGCGCTGCGATACCAGCGCGATCACATAGGCGAGCGCCGCGTAAGGCCAGAGCCAGCCCAGCCACTGCGCCAGGCCATGGAAACGGATGAAACGGCCCTGTTCCCAGGTCTGCAGCGTCTGCCAGAAATAGGCGCTGGCCGGTGCCTGGTTCAGCACGCTCAGGTGCAGCACCAGGGCCAGCAACACCAGGGCCGCGCAACCGCGGCGCGGCACCGGCAGCAAGACCGCCGCCAGCACCGCCCCGGCGCACAGGCCCACTTGCACCGGCAGGCTCAGCCATTGCCAGGCGTGCGCCGGCCCGTAGCTGAGCGCGGCCGACAACCCCGACGCGCACACCCCCAGCCCCAGCATGACCACCGCAAACATCGCCCGCTGGCGGCGGCTGCGGATCACGCAATACCCCAGCAGGCAGGGCACCAGCGCGCCGAGCATCACGCACACCAGCTCGGCACTCGGCACGAGTGGCTGCAGTTCGACGTCGCGCACCGGCAACCATTCGAGAAAAGGCGTGTCCTCCAGCGCGTCGGCCAGCGCGGCTTCCACGCGCTCCAGCACCTGGCCCAGGCCCAGCGGCACGGCCGCGGGGAACAGCAACGCCACCGGCCACAGCGCCAGCAGCACCAACGCGCCGCGCGCGTCGGACACGAACCAGCGCGCGCGGAACCGGCTCCAGTGCGCCACCACACCAGCCAATTCGAGCAGCCAGGCGGTGATGGCGCCCAGGCAGGCGCCGACGGTGTTGAGCGCGAAATCCACATTCGATGGCACCCGCACCGGCAGGTAGGACTGCAGGGTTTCCATCACCAGCGACAGCCCGGCGCCAGCCACCGTGGCCACGATGACGGGCCGGTCGGTCAGGCCCGAGCGTAGCGCGCTCAAGGCCAGCAGAAAGCCGAGTGGCGCATAACCGGCGATGTTGACGGCCACGTCGAAGCCGGTCCAGTACTTGGGCAACGCGGCAAACAGGAAGGCCCAGGGCTCGATGCCCTGGTTGCGCCAATCGGCAAACGGATACAGGCTGGCATAGACGACAAGGCCGGCATACACCAGCGCCAAAGGCCAGGCCGAGGTCTTGTGCATCGTGGGTTTCTTGCGGGTGCAGCTGGCCTCGGCGGATCAGAAAGGTTTGACCACCACCAGCACCACCACCACCACCAGCAGCAGCACCGGCACCTCGTTGAACCAGCGGTACCAGGTGTGGCTGCGCATCGGCGCACCCGCGCGCATCTTGCGCAACAGCACGCCGCAGGCATGGTGGTAGCCCAGCACCAGCGCCACCATGCCGAGCTTGGCATGCATCCATCCGTTGCCTTCGGATGCGGGGCCACGCCCGATGCCGTAGCCCAGCCACAACCAGGCGCCGAGCAGCACCGCCGGCACGGCCAGCATGGTGGTGAAGCGCATCAGCTTGCCCGCCATCAGCAACAGGCGGTCACGCTCGGCCGTGGAGCCAGCGGGCACCAGAGCCAGGTTCACGAAGATGCGGGGCAGGTAGAACAGGCCGGCGAACCAGCTGGCGATG
>JAQGMQ010000842.1 GCA_028292305.1 Rhodoferax sp. | reverse complement strand
GTCCCGCCGAGCCACCGCGTGGTCTCGGCTGCGCCGGCTTCGCCGCAAGAAGAGGCGATCGAGCGGGCGCTGCGCCCCAAGCTGCTGGACGAGTACGTGGGCCAGGTCAAGGCGCGCGAGCAGCTCGAGATCTTCATCGGCGCGGCCAGGATGCGCGGCGAAGCACTTGACCACGTGCTGCTGTTCGGCCCGCCCGGCCTGGGCAAGACCACGCTGTCGCACATCATCGCCCACGAGCTTGGCGTGAACCTGCGCCAGACCAGCGGCCCGGTGCTCGAAAAGCCCAAGGACCTGGCCGCCTTGTTGACCAACCTCGAGAAGAACGATGTGCTGTTCATCGACGAGATCCACCGCCTGAGCCCGGTCGTCGAAGAAATCCTGTACCCCGCGCTGGAGGACTACCAGATCGACATCATGATCGGCGAAGGCCCGGCCGCGCGCAGCATCAAGCTCGATCTGCAGCCGTTCACGCTGGTGGGCGCCACCACGCGCGCCGGCATGTTGACCAACCCGCTGCGCGACCGTTTCGGCATCGTCGCCCGGCTCGAGTTCTATACGCCCGAGGAACTGGCGCGCATCGTCAAGCGCAGCGCCGGCCTGTTGAACGCGCCGATGGACACCGACGGCGGCTTCGAGATCGCCCGCCGTTCACGCGGCACACCGCGCATCGCCAACCGGCTGCTGCGGCGCGTGCGCGACTACGCCGACGTCAAGGGCACAGGCACCATCACGCTGGACATCGCCAACCGCGCGCTGGCCATGCTCGACGTCGACCCGCTGGGGCTCGACGTAATGGACCGGAAGCTGCTCGAGGCGGTGATCCTGCGCTTCGACGGCGGACCGGTGGGGCTGGACAACATCGCCGCCAGCATCGGCGAAGAGCGCGACACCATCGAAGACGTGATCGAACCGTATCTGATCCAGCAGGGCTTCCTGCAGCGCACACCGCGCGGGCGCATCGCCACGCTGGCGGCCTACCGCCACATCGGCGTGGCGCCGCCCAACAAGGGCGAACTGTTCGAATGACGCCCCTGCCGCGCGTGGCTCGCCGCGCAGCTTTTTTCGCATGAACACCTCGTTGCCCGCGGCCGATTCGGAAGACCGGGCCGACCTGTACCTGCCCACCCTGCGCCGCCAAAGCCTGTTGTTGGCGGTGCTGGCGGCCCTGTTCGGCGCGTTGCTGACGCAGTCGCTGGTCGACACCATGCAGGACACCGGCACTGGCTGGATCGGCATCGCTGCGGTGTGTGTGGCCTTGCCATCGCTATGGCTGGTGGTGAAGCTGGTGCGCCAGGCCATCGGTCGCGCGCCGGTGCTGCGGGTGGACGCCGAGGGCATCGCTTCGGCGCAGCTGGACGCCACCATTCCGTGGCAACAGCTCGACGATGTGGAGCTGGACCGCGCCCAGGGCGGGCAGTTGCGCCTGGTGCTCAAGGCCGATGCGGCGCGCCCCGACCGGCGCCATTTCATCACCGGCCGCAACCCGGCGCGCCCCGTGCTGGGGCTGCACATGTTGTCGGTGGACCAGCAGGAGGACGCGATCGACGCGATCCACATGCGGCTCGCGCCACTGCGCGCGCAGGCTGGCCTGGGCGAGGCGGCGAGCCGGGTGCAGGCCCGCGCCGCGGCGCAGTTCGAACACGAACTCGACCGGCGCACGCCGGTCACCTGGGCGCTGTACTTCATCGTCGCGGCCAACGTCGGGGTGTGGGTGGCCCAGGTGGCCGGCGGCATCAGCGCCACGGCACCCAAGCCCGCACAGCTGCATGCCTGGGGTGCGAATTCGGCGGCGTCGGTGCTGCTCGACCAGGAATACTGGCGGCTCTTCACCGCGCCTTTCCTGCACGGTGGCGCGGCGCATCTGGGCTTCAACATGCTGGCGCTGTGGGCCGCGGGCCGGCAACTCAGCCGCCTGCTGGGCAACCTGCAGTTCGTGCTGGTCTACCTGGCCACGGCCTTGTGCGGCAGCGCGGCCAGCCTGCATTTCGCGGGGCAGTCATCGGTGTCGGTGGGGGCCTCGGGCGCGGTGTTCGGTGTGCTCGGTGCGCTGCTCGCCGTCAGCTGGCAATACCGCCACCGCCTGCCGCCGCACGACAACCGGCGGCTGTGGATGGGCCTTGGCCTGTTCGTCGTGTATTCGCTGGTGCACGGGTTCACCCAGTCGAATGTCGACAACGGCGCCCACGTCGGCGGGCTGGCCGCCGGCCTGTTGCTGGGCCTGCTGTTCAAGGGCCGCTTCGACCAGGCGCAGGCACCTGGTCGCGGGCTGCTGCACGCCGGCCTGGGCCTGGCGGTGGCGGGTGGCGCCGTGGCCTTCGGCGTCATGAGCACCCCGGTGCCGCGCGTCTGGCCCGGGCCGCTGTATGAGGCCCAGGAGGCGCTGCGCGTGGTGACGCCCCAGTTCCAGCAAACCTTCAAGGGGCTCGAAGTGGCGGGCCAGCGGCGCCGGCAGGGCCAGATCAACCGCCACCAGTTCCTGGCCTACCAGGAGCGTGTGGCCATGCCGCAGTGCCAGCGCATCGCCGCCAGGCTCCGCGGGCTGCGTGCGCCTCAATGGGAGCCGGTAGGGCAGGCCGTGCAGTTGTACCGGCGCATGTGCGAGGTGATGGCAGAGTCCATCGCGCTCGAACTGCGCAAGGCCCGTGAAGGGGCCTATGTGCCGCCCGACCTGGACGCGCGCATGCGTGCTCTCGACGACGAAATGACCGTGCTGGCCCGGCGCATGGCGGGCCTGCAGCGGTCGTTGCCCGCGCGTGGGAAGGAGGACTGAATGGCGTCCGCACCCGGCCCGTCGGCCTCCGTCACGCGCCGCGTCGGCGCATGGGGTTCCAGCCTGCCGACCCTGCTGGTGGTATTGGTGGCCCTGGCCGTGTTGTCGGCCGCGCTGGCCTGGCGCCACCGCGACGACTTCGCGGTGTACCGCGCGTATTGGTTGAGTGCACAGGCGCCGGTGGAGGCGCGTTTCAACGCCCTCTCGGCCACGACCACCGAGGCCGCGCTGCAAGCCCACTTCAACGGCCTGCCGCTGCAATGCAGCGACGTGCCCCGCGTCGCCGGTACCTATGGCGACCGCATCTGCCGTGCCGGCCTGCAGCGCATCGACGGTGTACCCGCGCTGCAGCTCGCGGCCTATTTCGACACGGGGCGCCTGGTCACCGTCGCCATCGACCTGCCCTGGTGGGCACACCATGCGGCGCTGCGCCAGCTGGTGACGCAGTTCGGCGCACCCGCGTCCATCGACCTGCGGCCGGTGGAAGGCAGCGTGGTGGTGTGGCGCACGCGCAGCGGTGCCGTCGACCTGAACCGCGACCCGGGCTGGGACCCGCTGAAGCCCGGGCTGCTGCAATGGCACGCCGATGCGCCCGATGACCTGGCCCCCTTGACCGCAACACCTCCCGCCACACCACCCGCTTCCGAAAAATAAGGAAAACAGAAAAATGCAGATGCGCAAGACCGTCTTGTCCTGGTGGCTGGGTGCCTGCATTGCGCTGTGCAGTGGCTGCGCCCATCAAGCCACCGCCTTGCCGCAGGCCACCGTCGTGAACACGCTGGGCATGCCGCTCGTGCTGGTGCCGAGCGGCGAATTCATGATGGGCAGCGACGAAAAGCCCGAGACCCTGGCCCGCGACTTCCCCGAGCTGGAAACCCAGCGCTTCATCGACCTGTATGACGAGGCGCCTGTGCACCGCGTGCGCATCACCAAGGCCTTCTACGTGGGCCGCTTCGAGGTCACCGTGGGGCAGTTCCGGCGCTTCCTGCAGGCCTCGGGCTACCAGCCCGAATCGGAAGCCGACGGCACCGGCGGCTACGGCTACAACCCGGCCTACGACGCCGAGACGTCCGCCTCGGGCGACGCCTTCGAAGGCCGCGACCCGCGGTATTCGTGGCACAACCCCGGCTTCCCACAGACCGACGATCACCCCGTCGTCAACGTGACCTGGAACGACGCCGTGGCCCTGGCCGCCTGGCTGAGCCGCACCGAAGGCCGTACCTACCGCCTGCCCACCGAAGCCGAATGGGAATACGCCTGCCGCGCCGGCACCCGCACCCGCTACCAGAACGGCGACGACCCGCAGGCGCAAGCCCAGGTGGCCAACACCTTCGACGCCAGCGCCGCCCCGTACTGGCCCCGCTGGAAAAAAGAAGCCCTGACCGCCAGCGACGGCTTCGCGTTCACCGCGCCGGTCGGGAGTTTTGCGCCAAATGCATTCGGGCTTTACGACATGCATGGCAATGCCTGGGAGTGGGTCTCCGACTGGTACGGCGAAGACTATTACGCGAAGTCTCCGGTGGATGACCCGCAGGGGCCGGTGGATGCCCGGGTGCATGTGCGGCGGGGTGGGTCCTGGCATACCTGGGCGTTGTACACGCGGTCGTCGTTTCGGAATTGGAACTCGGCGCAGACGCGGTATCCGTTGGTGGGGATGCGGTTGGTGATGGAGGTGGGGAGGTGAGATGTTTGGGCTGGTTTTGGCAGGTTGATTTGTCGGCGGTTGTTGACATCGCCGGCCGGTAGTCGCTCCGGCGGGCGAGTAATTTTTCTTGTGCGAACCAAAAGTCACCAAAAGAAGTCGCCCAAACTGTTCCTGCAGCTTCGCTGCGGGAACCTTTGGTGTTCGGGTTTGGCGGGCTGAACTCGCTGCGTTGGCTACCGTCGGTATTGCTCCCTCTCCCGCACGCGGGAGAGTGTTATGCAGCGCATGGCGCTGCCGGCTTGCGCCCCGGAACCGAAGAAAAGGCGACTTCAGTTGAGTTGTTATATGCCGCAATCGTAATTAACAACGCTGATCTTATTCAGGTTCCTGGGTAGGGGACA